>QFOU01000043.1 GCA_003241595.1 Pseudomonas fluorescens | reverse complement strand
GCCGGATGTGGTTGTCATTCTGCCCTGGAACATTAAAGACGAAGTGGCGGCCCAGCTGGCGGACGTGCGCAGTTGGGGCGGCACGTTTGCCGTTGCCGTGCCGCATATTCAGGAGTTTTAACTTTTATGCGCGTGCTTGTGACCGGTGCGAACGGGTTTATCGGCAAGCATTTGTTGCGGGTTTTGCTGAAGCACCCGGAGTGTGAAGTATGGGGGATGGTGCGGACGGCGGGTTCTCTCTCTGAATTTGAGAACGTGCGTGAAGTTGTGCATGATGTGGCGGATGCCGGTGAAGGTCTGTTTGAGGCACTTGGGCAGCCGGATGTGGTGGTGCATCTGGCATGGGGTGAGCTTTCCAATTTTAAAAGCGCGGTGCATGTCGAGCAGCTTTTACCCGTGCATACCGCGTTTGTGGACGCGTTGCATGCGCAGGGATTGAAGCGGTTCATCGGTATTGGAACATGTCTTGAGTATGGTTTGCAGGAAGGTGCTTTGCGTGAAGATATGGAGTGTTTTCCCGTAACCGCGTACGGCGAGGCGAAGTTGCGGATGGGGCGCCACGTGTTGGAGCTGGAACGATGGAGTGCCGCGTGGTTGCGTTTGTTTTACATGATGGGTGAGGGGCAGGCGGCGAAGTCCATCATTCCGCAACTGGATGCGGCGCTGGCGCGGGAGGACGAGGTGTTCAATATGTCCGGTGGGGAACAGTTACGGGATTATCTGGACGTGACGGTTGTGGCGCGTTTGATTGCCTGGTGTGTACTGGATGGGTATGAAGGGCTTATCAATATCGGTTGGGGCAAACCGGTCAGTGTGAAAAGTCTGGTGGCTGCGCGGATTCGGGACAAGGGTGGGAATATTGAATTGAACCTTGGATATTACCCGTACCCTGATTATGAGCCGATGGCGTTTTGGGCCGATACCACCAAGTTGCGCGCGCTGTTACGCGAACCTTTGGAGGCGGCGTAACGCAATGCGTACCCACTCCAACAACTTTGATGCGTTGCGGCTGGCGGCGGCGCTGTGTGTGATGGTGAGCCATATGTTTGCGGTGATGGGAATGGCCCAGCCGGTTGTTGTAGCGGGGCATAACCTTGGGAACTGGGCGGTATTGGTGTTTTTTTCCATCAGTGGGTATCTGGTGGCGCAGAGCTGGGAGTCTGATCCCCATGTTCTTCGATTTTTAATGCGGCGCTGGTTGCGTATCTGGCCGGCGCTTGCCGTGGTTGTTGTGCTGGGGATGGGGGTGTTGATTCCGGTTATCAGCGGGCGTGGTTGGATTGGCTTGTTCAGTGACCCGACCTACTGGAAAGGTTTTGGGATACTGACGCTGATGGCGAACCCCGGGACGATCGAACCGTTTGCCACCCAAGCCGAGAAGGTGTGGAACGGCCCGTTATGGACCATTCCGAAAGAGTTTGCCTGTTACGTGATCTTGATGGGGTTGGGCTTGATGGCGCGGAAGAACCTTGCGCGCTACTTGCCCGGACTGGTTTTGGCGTTGGCCGTATTTTACATGCTGGGATTTGGGACGGCGGGGAGTGAGGTTTCGAGCCTGCGATATGTGACGAGTTTTGTTCTTTGCTTTTTGGCGGGGGCGATGCTTGCGTTACGCTCTGATTGGTTGGAGCGTCCGATGTTCTGGTGGGCGGTGGCCTTGTTTGCCGCGGCCTTTATTTATGAAGGTATGGGCACCGTCGCCTTGATGATCTTGACGCCGAGCCTAGCTGTGGCCGTGGGGCGTATGCAGTGGCCTGTTGTGAGCAAGGTTGGGGCCTGGGGTGATTTTTCTTACGGGACGTATCTTTATGGATGGCCATGCCAGCAGCTTGCGGTGATGGCGTTGGGCGCAGGGGCTGGCTTTGCGGTGCTGTTGGGATGTTCGGTTATTCTGGCGATGGGATGCGGAGTTATTTCCTGGTATTTGATTGAGACGCCGTGTTTGCGGCTGAAGCCGCAGCGCAAAATCGCGGCATAATTTTATTTTACGAGAATATCGAAATACATCTTGACGGCGGTGCGGGACGGGTTGATGTTGGCGGTATTAACAACAGGAGATGTATTATGAGTTTGACGATGTACTCGGCCAGTGTGCCCGTAGTTGTAAGAAGCCTTGAGAACCTTTCGGCCATTTTGGCCAAGGGGCAGGCTTATGCGGCCGAACAGGGGATTGATGAAGCTAGCCTGACCACCGCCAAGTTGGCGGAAGATATGTTCCCGTTGGTGCGTCAAATTCAACTGGCAAGCGACAGCGCCAAGGGCATGGGCGCGCGTTTGGCTGGTGTGGATGTACCCAGCATGGATGATAACGAGGTGACGATTGCAGACTTGCAGGCGCGCATTGAAAAGACCATCAGCTTTTTGAACGGTCTTGAGAGCGCGGCGTTTGACGGGGCGGAGACAAAAGAGATCACGTTTTCCAACAAGGGCGGCAGCTATGAGTTCAATGGGCGGGACTATCTGTTTAATTTTGTGTTCCCCAACTTCTTTTTCCATGTGACCACGGCGTATGACATTTTGCGTCATAAGGGTGTGAACATCGGGAAGAAGGATTTCCTCGGCGCTTATTAAGGTAAGTTGCATTTGGAAAGGACGTGAAAAAGGCACCGGGAGGGTGCCTTTTTTTGATTCGTTAAGCCGCGAGGCGTTAGAAGTTGCTGGACCCACTGTCGAAGGACGCAGACGGGCTGGGCGAGGGATCCGGCGGCGAATAGGACGGTGTCGGATCAGGGGCTTGTACGCTGGGCGCAGGCTCGTGTGTCACAGAGGAGGCTGAGTGAGTTCCCGACTCCCTTTCCGGATGCGAGCCCGAGTTGGTATCAACATGCACGTAGTAAGGCGCCGATGGAGGGTCTTCCTGCCGGAGGGGTTTTTGCGACGGGATTTCGTCCATCGGTGAGGTGAGGAGGTTGTCACCGTGGCCGACGTTGATGAGCTCTTGCTGTGACAGCTCTTCGGCGACCCAAGGTGTCATGCCGTCGGCATATTCGGTGGGTGGCTCGAAGCTGGCGCGTTCCGCTTCTGACAGCAGGACGTAGAGCATGAGCCATGTGACAACCTGATTGGTTTCGGTATTCTGGTACGTGCCGTTTTTATACGGGCTATATCGGTTGCCTTTGGCATCGTAAACCACTGTACGCGGCGCGGGACGACGATCTACCGTATGCTTTGCCCGGCCGGGGGGAAAGTTGTAGAGGGTTTCTTGGACGGGTTGCGGTTTTTTGCGTAGGAAGGCATAAAAAAGACCAATTCCAAATACAATTGCAACGACCCATGCGAACGTTGACATGATGATCCTTTCGGCATGGCAGGCCATGCACTGGAGTTAATTTCCTTTTCCTGTTTATTGTATACTTGCGTGGGAGGCAACAAGAATTGTGACGGGTTTTGTCGTGCGAATGGAGTGTGCGGGCGAAGGTGTTGAACTTTAAATGGTGGGCGGGGGATTGAACCTACGACCAAGGCCCTGTGCCGTAAGGCACAGACTCCGATTACCGAGTGCCAAGGCACTCATAATGACGGGATGTGGTGAGAGAAGAGTGGTGGGCGAGGGGGGAATCGAACCCACGACCAAGGCATTATGAGTGCCCTGCTCTAACCGCTGAGCTACTCGCCCGACCGAGGGTTGTTTAGCAAATATTACGCTGGCTCACAAATGATTTGCCTGTGAGTGCGGCCCTTTATTGTGAATTCGGAAAAATGGCGAGGACGGTGGGGAGTGGCCAGCGGTTGGTGTTACGGCCGGTTTTAAGCACCTTGAAGCGGTTGAGGTAAACCGAGACCTCCCATTCTCCGCAGACATTCCGGCTGAAATTTTCGGTTTGGATGGCCTGGCAGGCGGCCGGGCCTCCATCCAGATTCAAAGCCAGTTTGAGATCGAGGGGGGAGGTTTTGAGAAATTTGGCCAGACGTTCGAGCGTGAAGAAGGCGTTTTTTGTGGTGCCGAGGAGGATGTTGCCGCTCGCATCTTCTGCGATAAAGCTTCGGTTGGCGAGGCTGAATTTGGTGGGAATGGCGCGGTGCGAGCCGTTTTCTGAAAGGAGGAGTGGATAGGAGACGACGGCATTCGTGGCGGCGCCGAAGGCTTCGTTCCAGCTTGTTGTTTCGAGATCGACCAGTTGTGCTGTGGTGGCGTTTGCGACAAAGGCGCCGTGGTCTCCCTTATACGCCGTAGGGCCATGGTATTGCCCGTTACTGAGAATGGGAGTGGTGGGTGTCCCGTTTTTACCGAAGAAGCTGGCGTTGATGACCATGAGCGGTTTGTGCGTGGTCATCCACGAATTGAGATCGGTTGTGCCGGAGGTGTTCGTGAGAACCTGAAACTGGAAGTGGCTGGGGTTGATGCGGGCGAGGTAGAGGCGCTCCACTTCTTCTCCATTTACCAACAGCGGCAGTTCGGTGGTTTCGAACCCGGTGTGGTGGGGCTGCCATTGGAAAGCGCCGGCTTGCGGAGCGGGGGGATTTGGTTGCAGGGCAAGGTTGAGCCAGTGCGGCAGTTCGGTATTTTTTGTGATGAGCGTGGCCTTGAATGAGCCAAAGCGTTTGCGCAGATTATGGCGTTGGAATTCGGAGGTAAGCGTGTAGATGAGGACTGCGGTGGCGAGGCATGTGAGGAGGAGGATGCAGAGGATGGCGGCACGGGTCATGGGTGTATGTGTACCATGAGATAAGGAATGGAATAAGTGTTGTGGGTTTTTAAAGGTAACAAGAAAGGGTAAGGCAAGGGCTAAAACGGCCCCTGCTTTGGCGGGGCAACTGCGTTACGCGCTGGAATTTTTAACCCTTGATTAGCCGAGGAGGTGGCTGAGCAGCACTTTGAAGCCCAAGAGGATGAGGACGGCGCCACCGATGATCTCGGCGCGCTGGCCCAGCATTTTGCCTGTGCGTTTACCGAAATGCAGGCCCAGATAAACAGCGGCCAGCGTACCCAGTGCGACGGCGAGGCAGACTTGCAGGATATTGATGTTCTCGACAAACGCGAGGCCGATACCGATGGCGACTGCGTCGATATTCGTGGCAATTGCTGTGATGAGAATAGTGGTGGCGGACAGGTTTTTCCCTATGTGTTCTTCTGTCGTTTGCAGGCCATTGCGCACCATATTGGCGCCGACACCGGCGAGCAGAACGAAGGCGATCCAGTGATCGACATTGCGGATGTATTCTGCCACCAGGCTGCCGAGCGCCTAGCCGAGGAGGGGAGCTGCAATGGCGCAGGCGGTGAAGATGGCGGCGATCTTGCGTTTCTGTTGCCGTTTGAGACGCTTGATAGTGGCACCCTTGGCGAGCGCTGCAGCGAAGGTATCTACCGACAAGCCCACGGCCAGAACGAGGAGGGTGGTAAGCATTTCCAACATGTGTGTGGGATAGCAGCCGAGGCGGCATGCGGCAAGGGAAAGGCGGGATTTTTAGGCAGGGAATAAGGTATGCGTGTATGCAAAAAGGCGCCGTGGGGGCGCCTTTCTTCGATATTCTGCCGACATTCTTTAAATGAATGCGGGCGCTGCGGAGCTCATCGGTTCGACAGCCAGCAATGTTTCGCCCAGTGCCTTTTTGAGAAGGTCGGTGGCTGAGCTGAGATTGTGCTCGCTGATGGCGTTGTTGGCGCTTGCGATGGCGGCCGGCGTTGCGAATGCAATTACGACATTGCTGACGCCCGTGACTTCGGGAGCTTCGACGCCGAGGGCTTTGAAGGATTCCTGAATGATGTTGCGCAGCTTGTCGGCCGAATGGCCGGCCAGGCGGTGCAGCCGCTGGAGAGTGCTTTCATCCGGCGTGATGATGATGCGGGTCTGAGTGTTGGGAGAATACGCAGCCTGCGAGTTGGAGGGGGATACGGAATGCTGGGTGGTGCTCATTTCTTAGTGCCTCTCTAAATATGAGCCAATAGGAATTAACCCATCTCATATAGGACAGGTTGTTGGTGATTTCTAGCGGAAATGATGGTTTTGCATGCAAAAAGGGGCCGGTGGCGGCCCCTTTCTCATGCTTTCTTTCTTATTTCAGTCGATTGGGACTGATCGTCTTCGGCATCCTTCAGTTTAAGAAGGAGGTCGTTCAGGTGCGGGTTGTCGTTGGGATCTTCCCGCAGGGGGAAGAAGCGCTTGTGGATGTCTTTGAGCATGACAGCCAGACCGCGCCCTCGGAACAGGTTGTTGTGCATAGATCACTCCATGGAGTTAGGCGCTTGCGGCGCTGGGGATGGGCCACATTCACGCGGGAGGTGGTGTGGGATTGGGGAACGCGTGAGGTGTGTCTGTTGTGGGGATAATACGAAAAGGGGCCGGTTGGTTCCGGCCCCGCTTGACTTTAGTGCCTAGTTTGTCAGCTATATGTAATCAATTGGTCAAAGTTGTGGACGCCGTCGTTTGGGGATGGGCCGCAACGTAGGCTGCAAAAGCTTTATCCATGGCGCCGGTGCGGCTGGTGAGCCACGGGAAGTGGCCCCAGAAGAGGGACATTTGCCGGGCGGCTTCGGCGGCGGGTTTGCCATCGATGGCATAGGCGTAGAGAGCCAAAGCGAGGCCAGTGCGGTCGGCACCTTGTTTGCAGTGGACGAGGAGCGGTTTGGGGGCGGCGCGCATCATTTCCACCAGTGTTTCCATGGTGACCATATCCGGCTGGTGGTTGGCGGACATGCCGAGGGTATAGAAGGCGATGCCTTTTTCGGCAGAGAGGGATTTCTCTCGTTTGTACCACTCGGCTTCATCATTTACTCCGCGCAGGTTGAGGACGCTGCGGAAGGGGGGATGTTCGCGCAGGATCTCTTTCCATTCATGGTGGGAGAGGGTGGCGGAGCGGTAGAGGGTGTTCTCTTTATAGATGCTGAAGTTGCCGTCTTCGATAAAGCGGTCGTAAAGGCCCCAGACGCCTGCTGCCGCCACGAGGGCGGCCGTGATGAGCCATGTGCGGCGGCGGAGTTTCATCCGGTTAGGCTAGAGTTACGCGGGCGAGTTTGAGCTTGCCGACCTGCAGGGTAAAGGGCGAGGGAACAGAGACGGCGGCGGCGGGATCTTTGTTCGGTTCGCTATTCAGTTTCACCCCGCCTTGTTCGATGAGGCGGCGGGCTTCGGACTTGCTGGCGGCAAAGCCTGCGGAGACCACGAGATCGGCCAAGGTTGCCGGCTGCGGGAGGGTGAGTTCCGGCATCTCGGTGGGCATTTCGCGCTTGGAGAAGCGGGATTCGAAGGCGGTTTGGGCGGCGTCGGCCTCGGCTTGCGAATGGAAGCGAGCGGTGATGAAGTTGGCCAGTTTCTTTTTCGCGTCCATGGGGTGAGTGGGGCGGTCCTTCGGCTCGATGGTGGTGAGCAGAGTGTACCAGCGGTCTAGCATCGTATCCGGAATGGACATGGTTTTGCCGAACATGTCGTCCGGTGATTCGGTGACGCCGATGTAGTTGTTTTTGGACTTGGACATTTTGATGACGCCGTCCAGCCCTTCCAGCAGCGGGAAGGTCATCACCACTTGCGGGTGGAGGCCGCGGGCGTTCATCAGGTGGCGGCCCATGAGACAGTTGAAGGTTTGGTCGGTGCCGCCGAACTCGATATCGCAGCCGCCGCGTTCGTCCATGGCGATGCTGTCGTAGCCCTGCATGAGCGGGTAGAGGAGCTCGTGGACGCTGATAGGCGTTTGGTTGGCGAGGCGGGTGGCGAAATCTTCCTTGGCAATCAGTTGCGCGACGCTGACTTGGGCGGCGAGCTTGATGGTATCGGCAAAGCTGAGTTTGCTGAGCCATTCGCCATTCCACATGAGCTGGCAGGTTTGGGCATCGTCTTTGACGACTTTGTAGACTTGCTTGAGGTAGGTTTCCGCGTTGCTCTCGATTTGCTCTTGCGTGAGCGGAGGGCGGGTGCTGTTGCGGCCCGAGGGATCGCCGATGAGTGCCGTGTAGTTACCGATGAGCGGCATGACCACGTGGCCGAGATCCTGGAATTTACGCATGCCGTTGAGAGGCACTGTGTGGCCGAGGTGGATATCCGGTGCGGTGGGATCCATGCCGAATTTGACGCGGAGGGGACGTTTTTCAGTCAGCGCGACGACCAGTTTGTCGAAGAGGCCGTCTGGTCCCCATTTGCCGGTTTCGGGATAAATCGCCGCTGTACCCGCGCTGAGGATGGCGTGCTGGCGCTTGGCTTCGGCCAAGACCTCGGGGGTGGGGGTGAAGGGGGCTTTTGTGTTCATGGTTTTTTATGGCTTGAATACAGGGGTTAGGCAAGCATCAGTTTAGTTATTATTTCGTATAGTATTCCAACAATTAATGTCAAAAAAATCAATAGTAAGAAAAGGATAATAAGTCCCATTCGACTCATGAAATTATTTACAACAAAGCTACCATGATCTTTTTTGAAAAAATAAAAGAAGGTAGGCTTAATAAATTTCATGTTTTTATTATACGAGGGCGGCGAAATCGGTGAGGAGGAGGGTGCCGTTGGCATTGGCGGTGGCGAGGCTCATGCCATCGGGTGACCATGCCGCATGGGTGGTGGCATGCTCATTCGGTTGGTGGAGGAGCACGGCGCGGTCTTCCACGATCTGGGTGAGAAGGGTGAGGCCATCGGTGTAGCCGATGGCGCAGAACGGCCCTTTGGGGTGCATGGCCATGGTGGTGACGAGGACTTCCTGCGCGCCACTATCGGCCAGCACGCGCGCTTGGGTACCGGCGGGGCCTTTGGGGCCGGAGAAGTTCCAGAGGGGGACGCCGCCGCCGCCATTGGTGGCCAGAAGGGTGCCGGAGTGATCCCAGCTAAACTGCGTAATTTTGGAGGGGTAGCCGCGCATTTGGAGATCCAGCCCATCGGCGAGGCGCCAGAGGTGGAGGGCTTGTTCTTGCATGGACGAGATCAGCCATTTGCCATCCGGCGTATAGGTGAGGCCAAGGTGGGAGCCTTTCCACGGGAGGAGGCGGGGTGGATTGTTAATGTTATCGAGCGCCAGAATAGTGCTGCCGCCATAGTGGCTGGCCGCGACGCGCGGGCCGATGGGCGACACCGCGAGACCGCCAATTGTGGACGGCATTTTGTGGGGCAGGACGAAGGACGTACCATCGGGGTTAATGACAGTGATGGTTTTGCCGGTGGCGGCGAGGACCTGGCGCTTTTTGGCGTAGTAGGCGATGCTCTCGAGGAACATGTACTTGGTGGCAGTCAGCAGGGTGGTTTCGCCCTGCAAGGTGGTGAGGTGGATGTTGCCGTCTTCGTCGGATGTCACGAAGCCATCCGGTGTGTTGAGGATGGCGAGCAGCGGGGCGGAGCTGACCTCGATAGCGGTGGATTTCTCCATGCCGATGCGGGCGAGGTGGAGGAGGCCGTCTCCGGTGATGGCAGCGCAGGTGTTGTCGATCCAGGCCAGCCCGTTGATGGGCGCGTTGAGGGTATGGGTGATGTGGGCGGCGGTCGTGGTCATCGGATGGTGGTGCTAGCTGATGGTGCAGGCGAGGAAATCGGCTTTCAGGGCCTTTTTATCGAGGTCGCGGCCGATGAAGACGAGGGTGGAGGTGCGTTTTTCTTCGGGTTTCCATTCGGTAGTGAATTCGCCGTCGGACATCATGTGCACGGCTTGGAAGACATAGCGTTTGGGCTCGTTTTCGACATTGAGGATGCCTTTGGTGCGCAGCATGTTCTGGCCTTTGCGGGCGAGGAGCTCGCCCATCCAGTTGTCGAACTTCTCGGAGTTGATGGGGAGGTCGGTAGTGAGAGAGACGCTGGTGATGTCGTCATCGTGGTGGTGGTGGTGGCCTTCGGCAGCATTGTTGATGAAGTCGGGGTCTACGCCCAGAACGTGTTGCAGGCTGAAGGCGTGGCGGGTGAGGATGTAGTCCAATGCGACTTCCTTTCCGTCTTTATCGGTAAGCTGGCCGTGGCTGCCGTAGATGATGGTGGCGAAGGGGTTGATGGCGCGGATGGCGGTTTCGGCGTTCTCCACTTCTTCTTTAAGAACTGCGTCGATCTTATTGATAACAATTGTATCTGCGAAGGCGATTTGATCGCGAGCTTCGGGGGATTCCTTCAGTTGGCCGTGGATATGGGCGGCATCGACCATGGTGAGGATGCTGTCGAGTTCGGTGGCGGCCTTCACGTCGGGAT
Source organism: Pseudomonas fluorescens (assembly GCA_003241595.1). Taxonomy (GTDB): domain Bacteria; phylum Pseudomonadota; class Alphaproteobacteria; order UBA2136; family UBA6156; genus UBA6156. The sequence continues at coordinate 1,071 of QFOU01000043.1, read as the reverse complement.
CGGCAAAGAAGGTTTGGGCGACGGGGGCGGGGTCGGCAAGGCCGGTGGTTTCCAGCAGGATGGCATCGAACTTATCGCGGCGGCGCATGAGGGCGGAGAGGATGCGGATGAGGTCTCCCCGCACGGTGCAGCAGATGCAGCCGTTGTTCATTTCGAAGACCTCTTCATCGACTTGCGCGGTGATGAGTTTATCATCGATGCCTTGCAGGCCGAATTCGTTAATGATGACGGCATATTTGCGGTCGGTTTTTTCGGTGAGGATACGATTGAGAAGTGTGGTTTTGCCTGCGCCGAGGAACCCGGTAAGGACGGTGACGGGGGTGAGGGAAGTGTTGGTGGTCATGGCAAAAGCTTTCGTAAGCGTATCTCATTGGGCGTTTCGTAAGGGCTGTTTTTTAGCACGGGTTGGGCGGGAGTGCTAGGGGCTGAAACAACGAACCGCCCCGAAGGGCGGCTGGTTGTAAGCTGCGTGTGACCTAGAAAGGTACGCGGGCCTTGAGTTGTCCGCTGTGGGCAATGAAGTTGCTGCGGATGTCGGCGTCGTAGTTCAGGCTGAGATCGGTACCGTAGACCGTGTTCAGCAGAAGGCCGCCGCCAACGTTGATGGAGGATTTATCGGCCTTGACCCCATTGGTGGCAAATGCCGTACCGCCCGCGGTGAAGCGGCTGGTGGTGGCGAAGCTATCGTCACCCAGGCGGTAGATGTAGCGGGCGTGAACCATTGGTTTGAGGGTTGAGCCACTGTACAGCGGGATTGCGTAAGAAGCTTGCAGGCCGACGGAGGTGTCGATCATCGACATGGCATCCGGTGTGACTTGCAGGGAGGCGGCTCCGGTTTCTTCGTAGCTGTCCATATCCAGATAGGTATATTGAACGCCGAGGAGAGGGGTGATGATCAGGTTATCGAAGGCGAAGTCTTGGCCGGTTTCCAGTTTGAGAGTGCCTTGGAGACCATTAGTGGAGCCTTCGGCCGTGCCGAGGCCGGTCACGGTGCGTTCCATATCGTACTGGTTATAGCCGGCACCGAGTTGGCCGTTGATGAACATGCCGTTATCGAACACGCGGCTACCG
>QFOU01000042.1 GCA_003241595.1 Pseudomonas fluorescens | reverse complement strand
GGCACGCATGGCAAACTCGGTCTTGGGCAAGCGCAGAGTTTCACTCCACGGATTGACCTCAGCTTTGCCCTTACCGGCGTTCCCCATATTTTGCGCTTCAGCCACGTTGAAAATCCTTTATCTACAATATCCAGAGGGCTTCAAAACTACCGAAAAAGCTGGCCTTTCGCAACCCCCTGTGTCACACTTACCACGTTAATTGTAAGGCTCACCGCATCGTTTCATCATTCGCCAGAAAGGAGGCGATATGAATTACATGCCGAATATCCTTCAGCAGAAACCTGAAACCGGCCCTCCGGCCGAACCTGTCCAGAAGACCGACACCGCACTCGCCTTGTCAGCCTTCACCATGCCTTCCAAGGTCAAAACTCTGACCGAAGAAGACCTTCATCTGATCGCTCAGTACTTCGATTATCCCGAATTCGTCCCTATGGCGCTGGAAGGAGACACCGAAAGTCTACGCTATGTAGCGGTCGAACTTGCCACCCTCGCACGAGAAGCATCCACCGATGAAAATGCGCGCAAACTGCTGGATCGTCTGGCCCAACTCGGTCTTACCGACACCACCCGACATCCTGAAAACTTTTAAACGACAGCCTTCTGCGCCCGCAGACGACTCGAGCTCACCACTCCTGCCTCATCCTTGAATAAAGGAACGGCATGAGTGGTGAAAGTCGTTTGTGGAGCTAGCAATTCCACATCGCCACTCGCTTTATGCCCAAACCGGAAATTCTCACCCACGCACACCGCCTTGGCCCCCAACCATCTAACCAATACCTCATCCATGAAGTACGCCGGCGTCCACCCCGCCATTTCAAGGCTGAAATTCAGCACCGCCACACCGTCCACACCCGCCTTCGCCAGCAGTACCACTTTCTCGTCCAAAGTGGTCAACCGCATTAGCGGCACATCAGGTCGCAGCACACTGCGCGGGTGCGGCTCGAACGTCAGCACCACGAGTGGCACATGCCGCGCCTCAGCTTCACTCTTAGCCAACGCCAACACATGCAGATGCCCTTGGTGCACGCCGTCAAAATTCCCAATGGCCACCACACAGCCCTGCGCCAACGGCGTATTTTCAGGAAAAACAGTTAACCATGTCATGGTTCTTCCATGCCGGAGCCACACCCCTCTTGTCAATCCGTCACAATTCTGGCAAAGAACGTTCCAGCCAAGGCCGTGCCGGTGTGGTGAAATGGTAGACGCGCGGGATTCAAAATCCCGTTCCGAGAGGAGTGTCAGTTCGAGTCTGACCACCGGCACCACTGATTTTTGGCTCTTACAGCCCCAATTCCTCAACTAAACGCTCAGCTTCGCTCAGCCAGTGGCCGAACGACGATTCCAACCCATTCTGCCAGAAACTCGCCTCATTCGGATTCAAACCGAACGGTTGCATCAAACCCACCGCATCCTTGGTCCCACCGGCACGCAACAGGTCAAGATAAAGCGGCTCAAACCGATCCCCAACCGTCTCCCGCGTGGCCATCAAACTCTGGGTAAACAACTCTCCAAACGCGTAGGCGTACACATAAAAAGGTCGATACGCATGGAAATGGCTCACGTAACTCCACAAGTGGTTGGTATCACCATAAGTAAATACATCACCATCTTCGCCATAAAAACGCACGGTCGCATCCAGCCACAGCCCGTCAATATCTTCGATCGAAAGCTTGCCCTCGCGCCGCTTGGCATACAGCGCCTGCTCAAATTCCGAGAAACAGATCTGCCGCACCACGGTATTGAGAAAGTGCATCATCTTGTCCATGAACATGCTTAAGCGCACACGCTTGTCCTCGGTCACCCGCAACAAGCTCTCAAACGTCAGCATCTCGCCAAAGATACTCGCCGTCTCGGCATACACTGTCGGCGCATGCCACATCAGCGCACCTTGGGCATCCGCACCCAGCAAACCATGCACCGCATGGCCCAGCTCGTGGGCCAGCGTCATCACATCATCATTACTACCTAAGTAGTTCAGTAGCATATAACTGCGCGCACCATCCGGAGTCACTGTCGTGTAATCAAAGGCACCCGAGATTTTGGTCTCGCTCGGCGGCGCATCCACCCACCCATTATTCGGGTCGAGCACTTTCTCAACCAACGCACCCAACGTCGGAGAAAATTCCGTATAAGCCGCGATCACAATCCGGCACGCCTCCGGCCAATCCACACGACCCTCAGGTGCAAACGGCATCGGCGCATTCCGGTCACTCCAGCGCAGCGTGTCCATTTTTAACAAACGGGCCTTCATCTGGTAAAATCGCCGCGCCAACTCCGCCCCACGGGTGCGCACCACCTCATGCAACGCCTCTACGGTCGTATCATCCACCTGATTATTCAGATTGGTCGCCTGCATCGCATGGGTAAACCCGCGCGCATCGTTATCGGCCAGATTATTCCCCGCCACCACATTCAATGTCCGCGCCATGAAGTAGGTCTGCTTCTGCACGTCCAACCCGTCATTCACCACCGCCAGTGCCCTAGCCCGACGCTCACCATCCCGATCTTCACCCATGACATGCAGAATTTCAGGCAGGTTCATTACCTTGCCGTCCAGCTCAAAACGCAACCCGCTTTCCAGCTCGCTCATCATATCGCTCCACTCACTGGGGCCGAACGGCGCTCGCAAGGTCAGCGAAGTTTCCACCGCCTCTTCCAAATGATGCTGACCCAACTTCCGGATGTGCTGGATCATCGGCAAGTGCTTCAACACCCGCCCGTCACCGGCCTGGATCTGCACCTGTAACGCCCCCTCCTCCAAACGTGCGATCTCCAGATCAAAAAAAGTCAGGTGCTTGCCTTGCCCCTGTGCCATCGCCTCCTGCACTTTGCTGGCTTCCTTACGCAGCAACGCATTGGTGGTATCGCGCGCCAAACCTAAATCAAAGTAAGCCTGCAACTTCACCATCAGCTTGACTATAGTAGTGTACGCATCCAACGCATCACCCAACCGGGTATCCAACCTGCCCTTGAAGTCCACTTCAAATGCCGCCAGCAACCCCTTCAAGGTCGCAAGGTCAACGCCCACCGCGGTATCATCCGGCGCCGCATAGAACGCCGTCAGGTTCCAGTTCACGTCCTGGGTTCCCAATACGGCGGGGCTCACATCCTTGCTCATACACTCAATTCCTTCTTACTACTGGGGCATTTTAATGGCCTCCACCTTTCCACAGCCTCCCGACCAACTCAAGCCAAACGGCATGTCCGTGCAAGTTTATCACACCACTGTGACACATGTCACAAACACCCCTTTTCAACCTCATCCAACCTGTTAGTCTCTCCTTACCCGCGCCTCCTCCCCCCCACCCCTCGGCGCGGTTCTCTTGAGGCCTGCTCCCCCGCAGGCCTTTCTAATGAGAGGCCTCACGGCCCGGCCCGCTCCCCCATGCGGGCCATTTTGTTTGCTCAATCGCCCTGAATTTGATATCAGCCACACATGGTTGGTAATACGTTCACCTTGATATTCCTCGCAACAGCAAGCCTTACCCTGCTGTTATTCGGTCTGGCCGAAGTATTCCGCGCGCACCGCAACCTACTGGCCGCTCTTGCAGCTATTGCCGAAGCAGGCGTCTTCGCCCTCATTAGCTGGCTCTTCTACCAGATCAACTGGGGTTCTCTCATTCCATCCGAGGTAATGGCATTCCTACCGGTTGGCGGTGTAATATTTGCTCTTAACATGGCGCATAAGCGTCTAACCGGAAGGATTCTCTAAATATGACAACCGCCGCCAACATTCTTCTCCCCTTCCAGTTCCATAACCTGCCGGTGCGTGGCCGCCTGTTGCGCCTGCACGGCCTCGGCGAGCACATCCCCAGCCTGTCCTCCCCCACCGAGTGCACCCAAACACTGGCCGAACTCCTCGCCGCTGCTGCCCTCATGGCCCACGATACCAAACATACCCTCACCGTCAGCCTGCAACTCCAACACCCGCAACTGGGTGCCCTCGCCTTTGCCAACTGTAGCGCCTCGGGTAACGAAGCCAGCATTCTCAAGGCATATGCCAACGAAGTGGCCCAAGGCCTGCCCTTCAGTACGCTCACCCAAACCGAAGGCGGCATCTTCGCGGTCACCCTCGAACCCGCCGATCTGTCCAACCGCTACCAGTCACTCATCCCCCTTACCGGTGCCACCGCCGCCGAATGCCTGTCCTACTATTTCGAGAACTCGGTGCAAACACCAACTCTGTTCGTGGTATTTGCCAATACCGATGTCGCCACCGCCCTCATGCTGCAAGCGCTCCCGCCCGCCGAAGGTGAAGAGCCGGTGTCGGAAGACGACTGGACCCGTCTCAAGCTTCTGCTCCAAACCATTACCGAGCAGGAAGCGCTGGACGCCAGCCTCGAACCCACCACGCTTTTAATGCGCCTGTTCGCGGAAGACGATCTCAGCACCTTCGACCCCGAATCCCCCACCTTCGCCGCCGATGACGCCCGTCCGCGCATGCTCGCCGCGTTGGCCAGCCTGCCCGCCGACGAACTGGCCGATCTGATCGCGCTGGGCACTATCACGCTCACCGACAACACCTCGGGCCAGACCGTCACTTTCACCGCCGACGAACTCAGCCACCTGCAAGACACGCCCACCAATCTCCAATCGTAATACGCCATGGCCATCCGCATTCTCACCGAGGACGATACCGCCGCCGATACCGGCACCCTCGCTGCGGATGCGCCGTTGCAGGAGAAGGCCATCCACGCCCTGCGGAACGTCTACGATCCGGAACTGCCGATCAACATCTACGACCTCGGCCTGATCTACACTCTGGAGCTGAACGCGGACACGCAAACCGCGCACATCACCATGACCCTCACCGCACCGAATTGTCCGGTAGCGGAAGAACTGCCCAAACAGGCGCAGCAGGCGGTCGCCAGCGCAACCGGTTACACCACCACCCTGACCCTCACTTTCTCGCCCCCTTGGAAGAAGGATAATCTTCCGCTTGATGTTAAACTCGCCCTCGGCCTGCTCTAACCTCACGTTGGTATTCCGTATTTCGGATACAAAACCCACAACCTGACGCCTGTCATTTCCGCAACAGGGGGGTTCCATAAGAAAACACCCCGCCACAGCCAACACGCTGGAAAAAATGACAAAGTAAGTGTGTATTCACTGAATACACCTCCGAGACACACAGTGCATACAACATACACGTTTCCAGCATACAACAACCCTGCCACACTCCTTCTTTTCAAACGGTTCCAACCCACCCCAGCGCCCTTTCCGTGCGCCCAAAAGTCGGTAGATTGAGCCTCATGCGTTCACGTGCGCCCGTTCTCCGTATGCTTGCCCTGCTGGGGCTGGCGTTGGCATGGGCCGCACCAGCACCGGTTCACGCCCAGCAATGGCGGGATCTCGCCATGGTCTCCGGCACCACCGGCACCTCCAATGGCCGCGTCTGCTACGGCCAGGGCAGCTCCTTTATCAACTGCCCCGACACCGCGCCCTACGTCAATCAACTGGGCTGGTTAGGTATTGGTACCGGCACACCCGCCAGCCTCTTCCATGTTGTAGGCACCGACGGCGGCGTGCGTGTCGACAATACCGGCAACGTCCTGATGATGACGCGCCCCTCCATCAACTATTTCCGCGCGTCCGACCCCTCCGGTTCGTTCGCCATTGCAACGGGCGGCACCACCACTCGCATGTTTATTAATACAAATGGGTACATCGGTATTGGTAAGGCCCAAAACACCCCCGTTACCATGCTGGATATTTCGGGTACGCTACGCATCTCTTCCGAAGGCGAAACCTGTAACACCAGCCGCCTCGGCGCCATTCGCTTCCAATCCGGCAGCTTCGATGTCTGCCGCAACGCCACGAACGGCTGGGAGCCTCTCGCCACCACCGGTGCCAACAGCGCCATCGACCGCATTACCAGCAACTCTATGGCCGGCGTCACCGCCAACGATACCGGCTACATCAGCCTCACCACCGGCGGCGTCACCGGCACCGTCTATTTCACGCCGTCCGGCAACCTTGTGAACAGCGGCATCAGCACCACCGGCACTATCTCGGGCACCTCCGGTTACTTGGGCAACCTGCGCCTCGGCCAGACCGGCGCCTTCACCAATGCCATCTCACCCTTCCAGTCCTATGGCGATATCGTCGGCGACTATGCCGGTATCGGCGGCCTGGAACTACGCAATATCAACGGCGGTCCCAATGCCGATTTCCGCTTTGTTATTTCCGATGACCGCGGCGCTGGCGGCAGCACTCTTAACTTCTCTATGTCGTCCAGCAATAATACCAACACGCTCTTCGGCCAGCCGCGCAACCAGATGGCCACCCTCTTCGTCAATGGGAACACCGATGCCATCGCCCGGGCCCTCGCCATCGGTACGCTCAAGGCCCACCCGCTCATTTTGGGTACCAACAATAACGAAGCCATGCGCATCGTCTCCACCGGCAACGTCGGTATCGGCACAACCGCTCCCGGTGCCGGTATGCTCTTGGATGTTTCCGGCAGCACGCGCATTCGCAGTGCACTCTACATAGGTAGTCTGTCTAATAATTCGCGCATCTACGGTTTGGATACCGCGACCTACATCGGCCTGCACTGGGGGCAGCCAGATATCACCTTCAATACCAACGGCCTCCGCCGCATGACGGTCGCATCCACCAACCTCGGCACCGAATATGGTGGCCGCGTCGGTATCGGATCAATGACTTACCCCTCCACCACGCTCGATGTCTCCGGTTCTCTCAAACTCCGCGCCGAACCCTCGGGCAACGCCGGTGAGGTCTGCGACACGAACCGCCTCGGTGCCATCCGCTACACCTCCGGTTCATTCGACGTCTGCCGCAACACCACCAACGGCTGGGAACCCATCGCCACCACCGGCGCAGGTTCGCTCGCCGATCGCATTACCTCCGGCACCACCCAAATGATTGTCTATAATAATACCTCTGCCACAATTGCCACTCAGGGCGTAGAGCGCATGGTAGTCGGCACTAACGGCAATATCGGTATTGCCCAACAACCAGAAACCAACGTGGCTCTCGCCGTTTCCGGAACGATCAAATTCAACAATGGCGTTGTTGCGATTCAAAATCCAAATACAGCAAGCGGGTATGGCCTTATTCAAGGCGTAGCAGGATTTGAGGCACTTTCAAATAATTATGAGCGCTTCCAAATCCGCACACCCTCCACTAGCCAAGTCACATTCTTGGAGAATGCTTACGCCGGCACAGGGGCAGCCCGCGATTTCGCCTTCGCCACAGGCGGCAGCGAACGACTGCGAATTAAAACAGATGGAAAAGTAGGTATTAACACATCAACCCCATCAGCAGTCCTAGACGTTCAAGGCGCTATACGACTTGGAGCGCGTGCAATCGCGGTAACATCAATGTCAGCCGTAGTACTTCCCAAAGAAGGTGGTTACATTAGCTGGAACCAGGACAATGGGCTCGGCCGTACAAACTTCATGAACCACTCTGGAATAGGTGGCGGTGGATTTGATTTCAGTATGTTTGATTCATCCGGCAACTTTGTCTCAACACCACTGGTAATTAATCACATAGGCAACGTTGGTATCGGCACAACAGCACCAACTACACGCCTTGGCGTGTCCGGTACCCTCAAAATTGCCAACGGCGGTGAGTCCTGCGACACCAACCGCCTCGGTGCCATCCGCTACGGCTCCGGCAGCTTCGATATCTGCCGCAATACCACCAACGGCTGGGAACCCATCGCCACCGCCACTTCGGCTACAGACATTTCCATTAACACCGGCCTCTCCGGCTCCATCGTCTTCCGTGACGAACTGGGCAAACTCAAGGCCCGCGATACCTTCTCCATCTCTTCGACCAACGGCTCCGTAGGTATTGGCGCAGGTGTACCCAGCTACTCTGCCAGCAATAGCCTATTTGCACTTGGTAATATTTATGGAAACAATCTCTATGCCGGAAGTGCGGGTAAAAATCTTTACTGGGGCGACGGCAGTGTTTGGATCCATGGTAACGATACCTCCGACCACCTTGCTTTCATCGTATCCGCTACCGAAGCCCTCCGGGTTGTATCCAACGGTTACGTCGGTATTGGCACCACCACACCGAGCAGCTCACTTCATGTATTGGGTACAACTACCTTAAGCAGCAATACGGCTATTGCGGCATCAATTGACATAGCAACCCCCTTGAATATCGGCGGGCAAATGTCAGACCCTAGCCTAAGCCGCTCGATTCGCATTCAGGACGGTAGCGGAAATCTTGCTGGCTATATCGGTTCAACGGGAGAAGCCAGCACATCCAACAAACTCGTGTTATTCGGTAACCGCGGTATGGGGGGTATCCAACTGCGCACCAGTAACGCCAACACCATGAATCTCCTTCCCAATGGTCTGGTAGGTATCAGCACAACTGAGCCATCCACATCGCTACACGTGGCAGGTTCAGTCCGCCTCGGTAGTGAAGCCAGCACAACTTTACAAACCTGCGACGCCAACCGCCTCGGTGCCATCCGCTACGGCTCCGGCAGCTTCGACATCTGCCGCAACACCACCAACGGCTGGGAACCCATCGCCACCGCCACCTCCGCCACCGACATTTCCATCAACACCGGTCTCTCCGGCTCCCTCGTCTTCCGCGATGAACTCGGCAAACTCAAAGCTCGTAACGATCTTTCTGTAAGCTCTACCACCGGTTCTGTCGGCATTGGCGCCGGCGCACCTGCCAGCCTTGGCAACAGCGGGCTCTACGTCTCCGGCTCGCTCCAAACCAATACCGATCTCATCCTCCCTTACGGCAATGCCCTCCGTGCCAGCGGTTTTGCTTACAATACGTTGTTCCAAACCGGCTGGAATGGCTTCGCCGACTACCTCGCACTCTTCACCGCCGGTAATGGGGCTGAAAATCTGGGACCCAAGATCGTGGTTCTGTCCAACGGCAATATTGGTATGGGCACCGCAACCCCCACCAATGCTCTCGATGTCTCGGGCACCCTGCGCCTCATCTCCAGCCCCCTCAGCTGCGATACTAACCACGTCGGTGCCATCCGCTTTATCTCCGGCTCGTTCGATGTCTGCCGCAACACCTCCAACGGCTGGGAACCCCTCGCCACCGCCACCTCCGCCACCGATATCGCCATCAACACCGGCCTCTCCGGCTCCCTCGTCTTCCGCGACGAACTCGGCAAACTGAAGGCCCGTAACGATCTTTCCGTATCAAGCACTACCGGCTCCGTCGGCATCGGCGCAGGTGCTCCGGCCAGCCTCGGTAATAACGGCCTCTATGTGAGCGGCCAAATTCGTACAGGCGATAACGTATTCCTTCCCTCAGGCGGTTATCTGGCCTTCGGCAACACGGCAGATAGCATAAACGGGAACAGCAGCACCGGTAACCATTACCTCACATTCACCACTTCCAACACCGAGGCCCTCCGCATCGTCTCCACCGGCTACGTCGGCATCGGCACCCCTACCCCCACCACCAACTTTGAGGTTCTCGGCAACCAGGGCGGTGGAATGGCGATGCCTCTCTCAGTCCGCAACAGCGTGGCGGGCGGTGCCGCAGGCTTCCAAGCCACCAACAGCGCCGGTACAACCATGTTGATGGGCATCGGCAACAACAGCAATGGTTCAGGCCTCCGCAACCGCGGCTACATTGGGTTCAGCAACGCCGCGATCCCGCTCATCATTAACGCCAAAACGGTCATTTCCACCGGTGCAGCGGTCAACGTCAGCGGCCCGTCCACCACTTTGGATATCTCCGGCACCCTGAAGATCGCCAACAGCGGTGAAACCTGCGATACCGACCGCCTCGGCGCCATCCGCTACAATGGCAGCGCCTTCTCGGTCTGCGCCAACACCACCAACGGCTGGGAACCTCTGGCCACCACCGGCGGCAGCGCATCTGCCGACCGCATCACCTCGGGCACCACCGGCGTCTATACCTACACCGATACCTCCGTCTCCATCGCCACCGCCGGTGTCGAACGCGTCGTCATCGGCACCGATGGTACCGTCGGTATCGGTCGCCAACCCACCGTAGGCGTTGCCTTCGCTGTCTCCGGCAATATTTCGGTGAACGGCCGTATCGGTGTTCTGACAACCTCCGATTCCAACGTCTACGTCGGTAGTTTTGCTGGCAGCACCGCCAGCGGCCAATACAACACCGGCCTAGGCCAAGGTGCTTTCCAGTCCAACACGGGCAGCAACAACGTGGCCGTGGGCCGCTACAGCGGCCAAAGCAATAGCGGTAGCGATAGCACCTTCGCCGGGTCCAGCTCTGGGCAATTCAACACCGGCAGCAGCGTCAGCGGCTTCGGTACCAATGCCGCCCAGAACAACTCGGCCACCAGCGTCGTCGCCATCGGTAATAATGCCGCCCAAAGCAACCGCCCGGCCGGCAACAACGCGGTCTTCGTCGGTAACGATGCCGGTCAGTTCAACTCCGGCGTCCGCACCACCGGCCTTGGCTCCGCCACCGCCCAACGCAACAGCGGCGATAACCTCTCTGCCCTCGGCTCCTTCGCCGGGCAGTGGAACTCCGGCGCCAACACCACCGCCGTCGGCTTCAGCACGGCACAATACAATACCGGCGCCAACGTCACGGCACTGGGTCAGCTGGCCGCCAATAAAAACACCGCCGATCAGGTCACGGCCATTGGTTACAATGCCGTCAGCGCCGTCAGCAATACGTTTACCAACATCACTGGTCTCGGCTACGATGCCCAGCCCACCAAGTCCAACCAAGTCATGCTGGGCAACACACTCACCGACGAAATCGCCACCTACGGCGCAGGCATATTCGGCAAATGGGTGCGCGTTGGGTCGGCCACCACCGCCCTCATGACCTCTGCCACCATCACCGGTGCAGGCTCTATCATGTACGATAGCACCCTCAATGCCCTCCGCTATTCCGATGGCTCACAGTGGAACACCCTCAGCTCCGGCAGCTCGTCAGCCGACCGCATTATCTCCGGCACCACCGGCATGTACACCTACAACAACACCTCGGCCACCATCGCCACCAACGGTGTCGAGCGTATGGTCATCGGCACCAATGGCGAAATCGGTATCGCCCAGCAGCCGCAAACAGGTTACGCGCTGGCGGTCTCCGGCTCCTCCTATTTCAATGGCGATATCAACCACACCGGCAGCATCTACGGCACCTCCGATGCCCGCCTCAAAACCAACGTAACCACCATCACCCGCGCGGTGGATACCCTCAGCCAGCTTCGCCCGGTCAGCTTCGAGTTCAAGGCGCGCCGCGGCCATACCGAATACGGGTTCCTCGCGCAGGAAGTCCGGAAGGTCTACCCGGCCCTCGTCAACACCGCCAACGACACCTCGCACACTCTCTCCGTCAACTACACCGGGCTTATTGCACCAATGGTACAGGGCCTCACCGAAGTGAACACCGAGGTTAAACAGCTCAAATCCGAAAATGCCGCGCTCCGCGCCGAACTCGAGGCCATGCGCGCCGAGATCCGCGCCATCGCCAAGCAACAGGCAATTGCAGGCACTCACAAAGCCCCTTAAGAATAAAAAACGACCATGAACAATAACAACAACGCCCTCCTCCTCACC
>QFOU01000041.1 GCA_003241595.1 Pseudomonas fluorescens | reverse complement strand
CACATCCGCATTCAACACACGCTTCATATCGTCCAATACCGAAACCTGAGCCTTGGTATTGGTCGTAATGTTCAACATCTGGCCTACCTTGATGTCGGCAGCTGTTTTCATGCCGTTATCGGCCAGAATCTGGTTGGCACTCGTATTGTAGGTGCGGGCTAACTTAAACACTGTATCCGTCGCCACAACATCGTGCTGGATAACTTCAGAAACAGCTTGCGGCGCCTCAACCTTTGCAACAGGCGCAACCTTAACTGCCGGCACAGAAGACGGAGCGATATTCGAAACACGGCTGGTAACTGCACGCGGGCCAGCCGCCGGCTCAATCGCCGCCAAGCGCTCTTCAACCATGTGAGAACCACTACCAGAACCATAAGAGTGAGCCTTGGAAGCGATTTTCGCCGACTCATTCGAGGCCGACTTACTGGCAGCAGGCTTCATGTTGGTTGTGGAAGACGTTTCAACCCCCTTGGATAACGTATGAAGTCCACCCATGAACCGTTCACCCGTAAAACCACTGATCAATGTGGCAGGGGTCTGTTGGGCGCATCCCGCCACTGCCGCACTAAATACACCTACAAGCCCTAGGTTCTTCAATGATACTCGTTCATGTTTCATCGCTCCAGCCTCCCTTAAGCAGTCTCGAAAAACAGGACTCCAAACGCCGAGATCACAAGGATAACCAATGTGATAACAAGCGTTGTCCCGCCAAAATTACGTTCCAACCAGTCCTGGTATTTATTACCGCTGCGCCAGATCAACCACGCGATCAATCCATACCGAACAAGACGCACGCCCAGAGTCAGTACGGCAAACAGCAAGGGGTTAACATGAGAAACCCCGCTCAACAGCGTGACAAGATTGAACGGAACGGTCGAGAAACCGGCCGACAAAATGAACACGGGAGAATACCAGCGGAACACGTCAAGGAAAGCGTAATTCTCCAGGAACATGGATTGTAACAACCAGCCGATCGTAAACCCGACCATGGCACCACAAACCGAACCCAAGGCCGCAACCGCTGCAAAACGGAAAGCCCTGTCCGGAACCAACAGGCACATCGGGATCAAAAGAAAATCACTGGGAAGAGGCAGAAAGACACCTTCCAGAAAAGCGATAGCAAAAAGTATCCGCTGCGCATCCGCACGGCTCGCATAAGCAGAAAATTTACGCCGGTAGTCCATATCTCAAACTACCAAATTTCCGCAGAAACCTAAGCAAAAATAAGGATACAATCCTGCAAACGCACAACCCCCTGTCGCCAGCCAGCAACAAACTTAAGCGCGCACAGCTTTCTTGATCCCCTGCTCACCCACAAGCGGCACAAACGAGACATCCCCCAACACGGTCTCCTGCGTGGTTCCATCCTGATTCTTAACCACTTTAACAAGCTTCTGCATGGTTTCCTGTGGGCCAACCGGAATCACAAGAATTCCACCCACAGCCAATTGGTCGACCAATGCAGAGGGAACCCAGGGACCCGCAGCCGTCACGATGATCCGGTCGAACGGAGCCTGTGCCGGCCAACCCAACGTCCCATCCCCTACCAGAGGAGTGAAATTAGTGTACCCCATGTCCTGCAAACGCTTCACAGCACTTTCGCTAAGGCTCTTGTGTCGCTCAATACTGAACACTCTACGCACTAACTTGCACAGAATTGAAGTTTGGTAGCCGCATCCCGTACCAATTTCCAAAACCTTTTCAGTACCCCGTAGCTCAAGTGCGCTAGTCATTTGGGCCACCACACTGGGCATGCTGATGGTCTGCATCTCACCGATCGGCAAACACGCATCATCATAAGCCTCTGAAACCATTGTTTTTGGCACAAACAACTCACGCGGAATCGCAGCCATGACCGCAAGCACACGCTCGTCATAACGGTTATTCTGGCGCAAAAAATCCATCAACCTTTTCATGCGGATAGCATTAGGTTGAACATTCCGGAGATGCATAACAAACTACTTTTTAGCTGAAATAACAGCAACTTTACCCATATACGGACGCAAGGCCTCCGGAATGACAATGCTACCATCTTCTTGCTGATGATTCTCCACCAAAGCAATCATTGCACGACAAACACTTAGCGCAGTTCCATTCAAGGTATAGGCAAACTTCAGCTTACCATCGTCATCGCGGTAACGAATATTTAAGCGACGCGCCTGGAAGTCCGTGCAATTGGAAGTGCTTGTAATTTCACCCCAACTTCCCCCATTCCGACCCGGCATCCAAGCCTCAAGGTCAAACTTACGGTAGGCCGAAGCACCCAAATCACCGGTAGCGATCTCAAGTACGCGATACGGAATCCCCAAGCCATCAAACACACGCTGCTCAATTGCGCGCAACTTCATGTGCATCTCCACCGCCTGCTGTTCGGTGCACACAACAACCATTTCAGTTTTAGTGAACTGGTGAACACGATAAATTCCACGGGTTGCGCTACCATGTGAGCGCTCTGAACGGAAGCAATGAGAAATGCCGGCAAGCTTAACAGGCAAAGCAGACTTTTCTAAAATCTCATCCGAACTCATGCCGACAAGCGTAATTTCAGATGTAGCAATCAAATTGAGATCACTATCTTCAACATGATAAGTATTAGATTCATTACCACGCGGAACAAATCCCGCTCCTTGCATCAAGCAATCACGCGCCAAGTCAGGGGAAAGAACAGGCTCAAAACCCTCTTCCATTGCAATATCTAATGCATAACGCGTTAAAGCAAGCTCTAGCAAAGCCCCCTGCCCTGTCAAAAAGTAAAACCCACTTCCAGAAACCTTTGCACCAGCAGCGAAGTTTACCATATTCAAAGCTTCCATAAGCTCAACATGGTCTTTTGGTTTAAATGTAAATTCGCGCTTAGGAGTAGTGCCAAAATCAATCTCAGCACTTGCATCCTCTCCACCATTCGGGCTCCCCTCATATGTAAGGTTCGGAATAGTAATAAAAATAGCCTGCGCCTCAGCTTCAACAGGCTCAAGTTCAGCCGCAATACGCGCCTCTTCCTGACGAAGCTGAGTACCTCTTGCACGCTTATCATCAACACTCAGCTCACGATCTTTAGCCACCGCATTAGATTGAGCACGGATATCTTCAATTTGCTTTTGAATAACACGCCGTTGAGACTCCAACTCTAAAAAGCGGTCAAAGTCGATATTCATCTGACGACGGGCAATATTCTCCCGAATCAGGTCCTGATTTTCTATAACAAAGCGACGATCTAACATGGCGCTATCCTAGCCGAGAGCAAGCCATTTCTGCAAGCCAGCAGCGCTATAAATTAGCGTTTTACCGTTCGGCCAGCGGGCTTTTTATGAGACACCTGCATCCAACGGGCAGCTAAAATGGAAAGCTCATATAATCCAATCAAAGGAACAGCCAAAAATATCTGACTGAAAGGATCTGGTGGAGTTACTACGGCGGCAAATACAAAAATGATCACAATTGCAAACCGACGCCACCGCACCAGCTTCTCAATACTCAACAGCCCCACTTTAACTAAAAGTAGTAAGAAGACTGGCAAATTAAAAGCCAGCCCAAAAGCAAAACTAAAATTAAATAATAATCCCAAATACTCCGTCACATTAGGCAAGGTTGTGACTCCAGGCTGAGAAAAGCTTAGGAAAAAACCTAACGCCAAAGGCAATACAACAAAATAAGCAAAAACCCCTCCCCCATAAAACAAAACTGGCATGGCAGCCAATAAAGGCCGAACCCAGGTTCTCTCATGCGAATACAAACCAGGTGAAATAAATTTCCATATTTGAAAAATCAAAAACGGCATCATTACAAATACGCCACCCCAAGTCGTAATTTTGAGATAAATAAAAAACAATTCTGATACAGACGAAACAACAAAGTCTTTAGGTGCTTCAGGGTGATTTAATAGCGGTTCCAACAAACCATTTAAAATCGGCACCTTAAATGCATAAACAGCTAACATAGCTAGCACCATAAATGCCAAAACCAGTATAAGGCGCCATCTCAACTCATTAAGCTGAGCAACCAAAGCGGGAGACATCATCGCGCCTCGTCCTCATTTCGATTTTTAACAGAAGAATCTTGCGTAGAAATAAGACCGAGCTTCTCTTGCCAGCCACCCCAAACCCCATAAATGAAGCTTTGAATATGAGCGGTTAGAATGCCTATCCTACGCATGAGAACAGGCAAATCCTGGGGCTTCGTAATAACAATAACAACAAACCCAATAACAAGCAGCTCGGCAAGACCAATCTCTCCGAACATCAGCCGAGCTTCACGTTACTTTTTCAATTTAGACGAAGAGCCAGATTTTCCAGCCTTCGATTTAACACGCTTCTTCGGCTGACCATCGCCAGAATTTCCCTCATTCATACCATCCTTAAAAGCACGAACTCCCTTGCCAAGGTCACCTAATACCTGTGGTAAACGGTTCCCAAAGAACATCAGGGCCACAATAGCTACAACCAATAGAACTAAAATCTTCTCAAGCATAACTAAGCCCTTTCATATCTTAAATCATCTAGCGAGATCTTGCCGCTAATCAAATACCCGATAATTCCAAAGATCTCATACATTGCATTACTTGTAAGGGTTACTCCGTAGGCTGAAGGCAAAACCATACGAACACCTAAACCAATAGGCAAACTCAACGCAGGAGCAGGAATTGCATCAATCCCACGGGCGCGATACGTAGCCAGAGCGCGCAACATATGAACATCGCTAGTGACCAATAAAACATTGCGAACACCACGCTTACTCAGCACAGGAGCCATTTGCATAGCACTCTCATAAGTATCCATGCTAACCTCCTCCAACTCAGTTGGGGTAACCTCAGTGCGCTGGCGAGAAAAGAAACTTGCAGTCACATTAGCCTCAGAGGGATTCTGCCCCCCTTTAGTATGTCCACCAGAAACAATCACTGGCAAACGTAAATTGATTAGTCGTTGAAGTTCATATCCAACCGCCAACCGATGAATCCCTTCACCACGGGGAATCCAGCCAACAGGCCCCGCATTAACCATCCCCCCCGTTAACACAACAATCGCGTCAACATCGCTGGGATCTTCCAAAACCTTCCCCTCAACCTGAGACGCCAGCATGTTCGAAAGCATAAGCCCAAACCAAGGCGTAGCCATGACATACCCAACAAGGAACAAGCTAAAAATCCAGCTTAACAACCAACCAGCATACCCCGCAAAGGCCACATGACGTTTACGCCAAATTAAAAAACCAAAAACAGCTAATCCCAGCAAAACAATGCCGGCAGGTAACAAGAAGGATAAAATCAGAAGCTTCACAGCTCGAGAGAATACCCCATCGCAGTCGGCACGTCAGCCCAAAGTTCGATTAGACGCTGCTTGGCATTGGCCACACTTTCGGCAGAGGGAGCATCGGGAAGCACCAATTTCTCCAAATAAGCCTGCGCTTTTGCATTCAACGAAGGAATATCAGCTCGCACCAACGCATCAAAGTTTTCTTGATCAAATACGGTTCCCGCCATGCCGTGTCTTAAAACCGAAAGTGCAGTGATAGCAACATCACACCCCGCATCAAGGCTTTTAGCAACCCTTCCAACATAGTCACCCTGCAAAGCTTTCATGCCCACATCATCCGCCAGAATCAAACCGTTAAAGCTCCAATCCTTTCGCATCATATCGAGAATAGAACGCGAGTAACTAGCTGGCTCATCTTTATCTAAAGCGGCATATCGAATATGTGCCGTCATCAAAAAGTCTTCATTTTTGGCCATCGCTTTAAACGGAGCCAAATCAGCCTGTAACTCCGCCAGACTGGCGTCCACAGCAGGCAATTCAAAGTGAGAATCGGTTGTAGCCTTTCCGTGTCCGGGTGCATGCTTTAAACACCGCAGACATCCACCCTCGTAAATCCCCTGAGCATAAGCCGTTCCCAGTTTAATAACGGTCTCAGGATTCTCCGAAAAGCTACGGTCACCAATGATCGCATGGGTGGCAGGATTCGCCACATCAAGTAACGGTCCGAGCAACCAGGTCGCTCCAACATCACGCAATTGAGCCGACAGCAAAAATGCAGCCAAACGTACACCCTCTAGCGCTTGCTCAGGTGCTTTCACGTACCACTCACCAAACACCTTCATTGGAGGGATTTTACCGCCAAACTTGATGCGTTGAACACGTCCCCCTTCCTGATCCACAGCAACAAGAGGAGCTTTAAAGGGAGAATTCTCCACTAACTCAGCCGTCAGATCACGCACCTGCTCAACGCTCTGCACATTACGTGCAAACAAAAGGAACCCCATAGGCGGTGCCTCCTTGATAAAGGCACGCTCTCCGGCAGTGAGGGAGTACCCCTCAATTCCTAATAAAAGAGGACGAACAGCAACCATTCTATTTACCTCCTACAGGGAAGCAACCTTGTTTGCCAGCAAGCTTGGCACAAGCCGCAGCCGCAGCATCACGATCTTTAAATCCAAACAACTGCACGCGGTACTTACCCGCACCCGGTACTTGACTAACCTTCGGACTCAAACCCGACAGAACGGAGAAATCTTTCATAGCTTTGGTAGCAAGAGCATTACCATCAGCAACCGTATTTACAGCAGCCAACTGAACCCCCCACTTCCCTCCGGTAGTAGGCTTCGCAGCCGTTTTCTCAACCGGTTTTTCGACAGGCTTCTCAACAACCTTTTCCGGCGTCTTCACAACAGGAGCAGGAGTTTCAGCAAGCTTGACTTCAACTTTCGGAGAAACAGGAGCAGCAACTTCAACAGGCTTAATCTCAACCTTAGGTTCCTCAACAGAAGTTGCAGGAGTCGTAATTGTAACAGGCGCCGCATCTTCAGCAACCGTAACGGTAGAAGAAGCTGGCTCGGCAACAACTTCACGCATGGCATCAACACCAGTACCACCAAGAGTCGTATTGCTGCTATCCAACAAATCGAACACCAGCTTATCGCGGTTAGGAATCTGCATACCACCCGGCTGATCCGGACGACGCTTCAACGGCTCACTCGGCGGAGTGATCAGCGGTGGCTCAATCTGAGAGGAACTAATTTCATCACGGTTAACTAAGGCGTAAATCATCATCGCCAAAAAACCACATCCCATGACAACAACAAGGGACAACTTCAACCAACGAACCATAAAACTGCTCATAGGGGCATCTTATGCCCCAAAAGCAGCCGCCTTCAAATGGCTTTAAGCAAGCCCAAGCGCCAATTAACGAGAATTACATACTCGCTGGTGCATTAACGCCACACAGCTTCAGTACATCCGCCAGAACAGTGCGCGCAGCAAACGCCACAGCCAAGCGGGAATGCGTCGCCTTCACATTGGCAGCATCCAGCCATTTCTCGCTCGCATACCAACGGTGGATAGCGGCAGCAAGGGTCTGGGCATAAAAGGTCAAGCGGTGCGGTTCAAGCGCACGCGCGGTCTGCTCAACTAACGCCGGATAAAGCATGACTTCACGCAATACCGAACGCGCATCCGCACTCAGCTCAACCTTATCCACATCAAGGAAATCAACCTCAACCGGAGTAATTCCCAACTCTACACGTTGACGCTCAACAGCACACAAACGGGCATGTGCATATTGAGAATAGAAAACAGGGTTATCCATGGTTTTAGCCACGGCATGCGCCAAATCAAAGGTCAGCGGTGTGGTTGGCTTTACGGTCAACATGGTAAAGCGGAAGGCATCACTACCCACCTCTTCCAAAACTTCACTCAAAAGCACGATGTTACCCGCACGCTTGCTCAACTTCACCGGCTGACCATCACGCAGCACCTTCACCATTTCATAGGCAACAGGGTTGTAAACATCCTTACGGCCAGTCAGCGCCTCAATAGCCTTCGCCAACGGCTTGAAGGCACCAGATTGATCCGCACCGATAACGGTCACCAACAACTCAAAACCACGCTGCAACTTGTCGTAGTGATATGCAATGTCCTGACCAAAATAAGTCGGAATCCCCGCACGGTTATAAACCGCCTGATCTTCCGGCAAACCGAATTCGGTCGCCTTGAATAAGGTTAACTCCACCGGCTTATAATCGGCAACTTCCTTGCCTTTCGGTGGCGGCAGCGTACCTTCGTAAATCAGCCCCTTCTCGCGCAGAATCTTCACCACTTCCGCCATACGATCAGTCTGGTGCATTTCAAATTCGCTAAAGTATCGGTCAAATTGAATGCCCATCAAGTCAATGTCGGTCTTGATAAGGTTCAAGCACGCATCCACGGCAAACTCACGTAGGTCACGCAACAAAGCCTCTTCATCGGCTACGTTCACCCACTTATCGCCATCCTGCTCTTTCAGCTTTTCAGCGATTTCGATGAGATATTCACCAGGATAACCATTCTCCGGCACAGCCACATCATGGCCAAACAGTTGCAGGTAACGCGCATGTAAACTCTTTACCAGCACACGGATCTGGCCACCGGCATCATTTACAAGATACTCGCGCCAAACCGGATAACCCGCCTTTTCCAATACGTTCGCAATCGCATCGCCAAACACGGCATTACGGCCATGCCCGATGTGGATCGGCCCGGTCGGGTTGATACTCACATATTCCACCAGTGCCTTGCGCGGATCACTCGACACCAAAGTCCCGTAATCACCCCCCGCCTTAACGGCAACGATACCCTCTTTAACCAGAGCCGAGGTTTTCAGCTTAAAGTTGATGAATCCCGGTCCAGCAATCTCCACAGACTCAACTGCATCATGGGCTTTGAGTCCATCCACCAGCATTTCAGCCAACGCACGCGGTGCCATACCAACCTTTTTGGCCAACACCATAGCAGCATTGGTGGCAAGGTCACCGTGAGCTTCCTCTTTCGGTGCCTCAAGGTTCACTGCGGCAAAGTCAGCCTCAACCAAGCCCTTATCGGCCAATACATTTTTTACAACGGCCAGAACATGCTGCCGGAAATCAACGAATAACATACTAACTAAAACCCTATCTCAACTTACGCGGCCAGCATTGCACGGAGCTTGCCCAGATTCTCCTGAAGCTCTTCAAGGCGTCGTCGGTTCTGTTCCAGCACTTCCGCCGGCGCGCGTTCAACAAAGTTGGGGTTACCTAGCATGGTATTGATCTTGTCCATTTCTTTCTGTTGCTTTTCAACTTCGCGCTCTAAACGGAGTTTCTCAGCACCAAGGTCAATCAAACCTTCAAGGTTCATGATGTATTCCACACCACCCACCACAGCCGCAGCTTCGCCCGCCTTGGCAGCTTCAATACGGCCACTAATGTCCGCAACACCGGCAACAGCCTTCAATAAGGCAAGGTCACTCTTCAAGGTCGCAAGGTCAGCCTCATTCGCCCCACGCACTTCAACAGCCAGCTCGGTCTTAGGAGAAAGCTTCTGCAACGTGCGGGTCTGACGAATTGCACCAACAACATCGATCATCTTGTTCACACGCACCGTCGCCGCGGCATCAACAGGCCATTCGGCATACTTCGGCCAACGCTGCATCATCAAAAAGGCGTTGTCATGGGCGGTGTGATTTTCCCAAAGCTGCTCAGTGATGAACGGAATGAACGGGCTCAATGCACGCAACAGATTGTCAAAACCCCAACCGACAACAGCACGGGTTTCCAACATCACGTCGTTACCCATCTGGCCCGCTAACAATGGCTTGGTTAATTCAAGGTACCAATCGCACCAGGTGCCCCACGTAAAGTGGTAAACCAATTGTGCCGCTTGGTTGAATTCATACGCATCAAGGTGGGCGTCCAGCTGACTGAACATCGCCTTCAACTCGCCCATCAACCAACGGTTGACCGGATGGCTCACCTTTCGGGCATCAAATGCCTTGTTGTCCTCATCGGTAAAGGCAACACCCTGCATCGAAAGGAAGCGCGCCGCATTCCACAACTTGGTGCAGAAGTTACGGTTCTGCTCAACCTTGGCCACGCTAAAACGCATATCCTCGGCACTGGCAATGCTGGCCATGGTCAAACGCAATGCGTCGGTACCATATTCATTGATAAGCTCCAGCGGGTCCAAAACATTTCCCTTGCTCTTACTCATCTTCTGGCCATGCTCATCCAGAATCAAACCATGCGTATAGATTTTCTTAAACGGAGCCTTATCCGTCAGCTCAGTGCCCATCATCACCATGCGCACCAGCCAGAAGAACAGAATATCGCGCCCGCTCATTACCACTTCACCTGGGTAGAAAGCCTGAACGCGCTCGCCACCCTGCGGCCAACCTTGGGTCACAAATGGCCACAAGGCACTGCTGAACCACGTATCCAGAATATCTTCATCCTGAACCCAGCCTTCACCCTTTGGTGCATCATGGCCAACATAAATTTCTTGCTCGCTGGTACCGGCAACATCTTTAAACCATGCCGGAATCCGGTGCCCCCACCACAATTGACGGGAAATACACCAGTCCTGAATATTTTCAAGCCAGTGGCGATAAACACGCTCATCGCGCTCATTAACAAAAGCTAATTCGCCCTTTTCAGCAGCTTCCAAGCACTTCTTGGCCAGTGGCTCACCTTTCAAATACCACTGCCACGTCAAATAAGGCTCCAAAACCGTGTCATCACGCTCGGCATGACCAACATTGTGAACATGCTCTTCAACCTTGATCAACTGCCCCATCGTCTCCAGGTCAGCCACGATCTGCTTACGGGCAACAAAACGGTCCAAGCCCTGATACTGATCCGGGCAATTCGTGTTCATCTTGCCATCCTTGGTCAGCAAGTTAATCAGCGGAATATTCACAGTGTCCTTATGACGCTGATAGAACGCAAAGTCGTTAAAGTCGTGCGCAGCGGTGATCTTCACCATCCCACTCCCAAACTCGGGGTCAACCATGTCGTCGGCTACAATAGGGATCTCGCGATTCACCATCGGCACGATAACGGTCTTACCCACCAAGTCTTTGGCGCGCACATCTTCGGGGTGAATCGCAATCGCACCATCGGCCAGAATCGTTTCCGGACGGGTCGTGGCAATCTCAATCCCATTTTCGCCATTGTAGCTAAAGCCACCCGCAAACAGATAACGCACATGCCACAAGTTACCGTTTACCTGCTTGTGCTTCACCTCAAGGTCGCTCACTGCGGTCTGCATCTTCGGATCCCAGTTAACCAAACGCTGACCACGATAGATCAAACCACGCTTGTGCAGCTCAATGAAAACATCATTCACCACCACGCTGTAGGCAGGGTCCATGGTAAAGCGCTCGTTCTTCCAGTCGCAGCTGATGCCAAGGCGACGCAACTGCCCACCAATGGTGCCTGCACTCTTGTCTTTCCATTCCCAGGCCTTTTCCATGAACTTCTCACGGCCAAAGTCAAAACGGGTCTTGCCCTCTTTCGCCCATTGGCGCTCCAGCACAACGTGAACCGCAATGCTCGCGTGGTCGGTACCGGGTTGGTACAAGGCGTTCTTGCCCTGCATGCGGGCGCGACGCACCAAAATGTCCGGCAAAGTATTATCAAGGGCATGCCCAAGGTGAAGGGTACCGGTCACATTCGGCGGCGGCATCATAATGGCAAAAGGCTCACCATTCATGCTCGGATCAAAACAGCCATTGCGCTCCCAACGCTCGGCGATGGCAGGCTCCATGGAAGCCGAATCATAACGGGTAGCTAAACCGGCCTCGGTGGCCTTCTCAATAGCGGCAGCAGCAGTGGTCATAAAATCCTCAATACTCAATTGCGTGAAACGCATTCAACCTACTGCAAACAGCCCCTCCCCGGCAAGTAAAAACGGGGCCGAAAGGCCCCGC
>QFOU01000040.1 GCA_003241595.1 Pseudomonas fluorescens | reverse complement strand
CGTTCTGTTCATCAATGCCGGTGTCGAAGCCTACGACGGTATGATCGTCGGCGAGAACAGCCGTACCGATGACCTGGAAGTGAACCCCACCCACGCTAAAAAGCTCTCCAACGTGCGTGCTGCGGGTAAGGATGACGCCGTGCGTCTCACCCCGCCGCGTAACATCACGCTGGAATACGGCCTCACTTATATTGAGGAAGATGAGCTGGTGGAAGTCACGCCCCAAAACATCCGCCTGCGTAAGCGGGGCTTAGATGCCAACACCCGTAAGCGCATGCGCCGCGCGGGTGAGTAAGGCTCCCAACTCAAAAAAGCGACTCCACTGGGGTCGCTTTTTTAGTCGCATACAAAGAGAAATGGGAAAGTAAAAGAAAGCCCGCCGGAATAACCGGCGGGCTTCATGTCGTTAAGGTCTGATGGGCTCGCAGCTCCAGGTAACTTTCTTGGAAAAAATGTCCTGAAGTGTGCAGGCCGGAGCACTGGCGCCGGAGTTGCGTGTCTCGTGCGAGCTGATGCCGGAACGGGTGTTGGAGGGGGCTGGTGAAGCCGGCGTCGAGGGCGACGACGGGGTCGAAGGTGTGGATGGAGTCGATGGGGTACCACCGCCACCGCCGTGTCCACCACCGTGACCACCGCCGTGTCCACCACCATGACCACCACCATGACCACCACCGTGACCACCGCCGTGTCCACCGCCGTGACCACCACCGTGTCCACCACCGTGTCCACCACCGGGACCGCCCTTGTCGGGACCGCCCTTATCGGGGCCGCCCTTATCGGGGCCGCCCTTATCGGGGCCGCCCTTATCGGGGCCGCCCTTATCGGGGCCGCCCTTGTCGGGACCGCCCTTGTCGGGACCGCCCTTGTCGGGACCGCCCTTGTCGGGACCGCCCTTGTCGGGACCGCCCTTATCGGGGCCGCCCTTATCGGGGCCGCCCCTGCCATGGTCTTCGGCGTAAGCCGTGCTTCCATGTACAAAGCCGGCAACGGGTATGCTCATCAGAAATGCCGCTGCAAGCAGCGATCGTATAAAGATTCTCTTCATCGGGACCTCCCTGGGGATGAAGTGGGAAACATGTATGATGTCGCAAGGGAAACAATTGGTTGCAATTGAACATTGCGTTTCACTATACGGTTGTATGCATAATCCTCTTTGCGGGGGGCGTCAACATGAAGAAAAGATAGGTAGTTGTTAAAACCTATTTATTTTGATTGGGTTGATGGTGAAAATCCTGGTGTTCCACCCCGATACAGGCATGAAATAAAAAAGCGGCCCTTGGCAGGCCGCCTTTTTACGTTAAACGCATACATCACTTACTTACTCTATAAAAATCAGGTGTTACGCTTCATTTTGGCCGCCTTGCGCATATCCTCGGCACTCTTGTTCAGCAAGATGCTGAGGTCCTTAAGTGTCGCAGCCCGCCAGGGCTTTAAACCCCCGATCAGGTTGTTGAATACGCCGCGGTTGACAAACCCCAGTTGCTGGGCGGCCTGCGCTTGGCTGATTTGTGCCGTGCGCAACCACAACTGGACTTTGGCCCCAAAGGCTCGCCGACGGGCCACCAGAGCTTTACGATCATCCTGACCATAAGGCTTCGGTAGCGTTTCGATATGCGCGGCTATGGCATCAAACGAAATCGCGTTCGCCGTAGCAATACTATCGACAGGGTCAACGGGCTCGGCATCAGTATCCTCGGCCAGCTCTCGGTTGTCCAAAACCGCAGTCGGCTCCTCATCCGTGTGAGACGTGGGTGGTTCTGGAGTCTCCGTCGGAACAGGCTCGTCAGGAGCAGGAGCTTCAGGCTCCCCTTTCGTTTCAGGTTCCGCTGGCGGCGTATCGGGTTTAACCGTAGCAACAACCTGAGACTCTTCGGGGAGAGCTGGCTCAACAGGGAGTGGGGGAGGAGGTTCGGCCTGAATCGCAGGCGCCACCGGCACGACAGGTGCAGCCGGTTTCGGCGTACTCATCAGTTTTTCCATGTCCTCGCGACTGATACGTCGCTTGAAGGAATTGTTGCCGATCGACGTATAGCCGTCATGATCTGTTTTAGAAGGCATCAGGTTATGTCTCCGGAAAAAAGGCCCTTGGGCCGGGTTTCAGAATGACATCAAACGCAATTACAATGTGTCACGGGTATGCATGCCATAACGCCACGGTGCTGCCAAGGTTCATGCGCATACAATAAAAGGCGCTACTGCGCCTTTTATTAAAACAACGCTTTACGCGACAGCGGGTACAGCCACCACGGTGGTGTTCACCGTGATATTGCCACGCGTGGCATTCGAATACGGGCAGATCGTATGGGCTTTCTCAACCACGATTTTACCTTGCTCCTCATCCACACCCTGCAGGTGCACCACCAAATCCACACCGATGATGAAACCACCTTCCGGGCGCTTCAGCAAACTCACACTGCTGTCCACCTGTACGGGGGCGGTCAGTTCAATAGAGAGTTGCTTGGCGGCAAACTCAGTGGCACCTCCAAAGCAGGCGGCATAACCGCAGGCGAAGAGCTGCTCGGGGTCGGTGCCGTGTTCGGGGCGGTTGGGCATGGTCGGCGGGGTCAGGCTCACCTGCAGGCGGCCGTCGCTGGTCGCGGCCTTGCCATGACGTCCGCCAGTGGCACTGGCATGTGCGGTATATAAAACTTCCATGTAAAAAACAGACTTCTTGTTACAGTTAATAATTTATTCAGAGGTATGGGTGTCATAATGCCGTTAACTGCCCTATAAGCAAAGCATCATGTTAAGTTATCAGCACGCATTCCACATTGGCGGCCCGGCCGACGTTATCAAGCACACACTCTGGGCGCACGTTCTCGCACATCTGGCGCGCAAAGAGGGCGCACTGCATGTCTACGAAACCCACTCCGGCCGTGGCCTCTACCCCACTGCGGCACCCGAGACCCAAAAAACACCCGAATACCGCACCGGCACCGCCCGCCTCATGGCCTCGCAGCCGGAAAATCTCTATCTCGACGCGGTTAAAGCCCTGAACCCCGACGGCAAGCTCACTCTCATCCCCGGCTCCCCCGCCGTCGCCCGCCACGTGCTGCGTCCGGAAGACCACCTCAACCTCGCCGAAGCCCACCCTGCCGAGCTGGAACACTTGCGCGTCAGTTTCCCCCACGCCGCCCGCCGCGAAGGCAATATCCACATCCACGAAGGCGACGGTCATAAACTTATCCCCTCCATGGTGCGCGCCGGTCAACGTACCGCAGTGCTGATCGACCCGTCGTTCGAGGTGAAGTCCGAATACCTGCAAACGGTCGAGACGGTGGAAGCCATCCTTACCCGCAATCCCCGCGCCACGGTCATGGTCTGGTACCCGCTACTGCAATCCAAAAAGAATTCGCAGGCCCTCATCGAAGGTCTCAAGGCGCTCAACGTGCCCGCCACTTATCTGGTGCACTATGGCTGGAACACGCCGGACTCTGAGGGGATGCAC
Source organism: Pseudomonas fluorescens (assembly GCA_003241595.1). GTDB lineage: Bacteria > Pseudomonadota > Alphaproteobacteria > UBA2136 > UBA6156 > UBA6156. Next base: position 8,264 of record QFOU01000040.1, on the reverse strand, counting down.
GGCACCGGGCAGATCATCCTGAACCTGCCGTACAAAATGGAGTCCGACATTCCGTCGCTGCTGAAACCGCTGTCGCCGCTGCTCAAGCAAGGCACCGCACAGCTCACCACTACCTTGCTGGTGCCGCGCACCTAGGCAGGTGCAGCGTGTGGGGCCACTGGTCAGCTGCCCTAAGTTGGCCTAAAGTCGCCGCCATGAGCTTCTCTTTTGCACGCCTTGTCGGAATCACCCTGCTGCTCACCTACCTGCTGATCGTCGTGGGCGGCGCCACACGTGTGTTCGATGCCGGTATGTCCTGTCCGGACTGGCCCCACTGCTATGGCTATTACGTACCATTCCCCGAGAGTAAGATCCCCGGCGGTTATATGGTCGGCACTGCCCACTACACATGGTGGCAGGTCGCGCTGGAATGGTCGCACCGCGCACTGGCCTCAATTGTCGGTGTCTTCATTCTCGCCAGCCTTGCCCTGACCATTCGCCGTAAAAAATGGCGTACCGAAGGCCTCCCGCTGGCCGCCGTTATCGGCCTGCTCACCGTCCAGATCGGTCTTGGCGGTCTCACCGTGCTGAAATCCAATATCCACTGGAGCGTCGTCCTCCACCTCGGCTGTGCCATGCTCTTCTTCGGCGCGTTGGCATGGCTGCGCCGTGCGGTGGCATCAGAAGGCGTGCGCGAACCCGTGGCCGCACCGGTTGCCACCCGCCTCAGCATCTATGCCTTCGCCCTCATCGTCTGGACCACCATGCTCATTGGCGCCTTTGTCAGCTCCAGCCACGCCGGTGGCGTCTGCGGCGGGTTGATGAGCTGTGCCGGAGACTGGATGCCCTCGCCCAAAATCGATCTCGGCCAGCACATCCATATGCAACACCGTATCTTCGCCACGCTGACCGTGATCATCTCCATCCTGATGCTCATCCTCGCCAAACGCACCGCCCCCGCCTTGCGCGGCAGCGCCCTCCACGGCCACATCATGGTCTGGGGGCAGGTCGCGCTCGGTATTGCCACACTCTACAGTTTTGCGTCTTACCCCGAATACTATTATCCCCTCAGCATCGCCCACTTGGCATGGGGTACGCTGGTCTGGCTCGCCGCCATCGGCGTGATCCTCAACCTCCACTATGGCGCACGCGGACGCTACCATGGCTAAAGCATCCACTGCCGAGGCAGTCGCAACACCCACGCTGGTCGCCGATCTTATCCAACTCGGCAAGCCGCGTATCATCGTGCTGCTGGCTATCACCTGCCTCTGCGGCGCGCTGGTCGCGGTCAAAGGTAACCTCGATCTTCTCCTCTTCTCCGCCACCCACATCCTCTACGGCACCCTCGGCCTCATCCTGTCCGCTGCCGGAGCCAACACCGTGAACATGTGGTACGACCGCGATATCGACCCCTTGATGAACCGCACTAAAAACCGCCCGCTTCCCTCGGGCCGGATGCGCCCCGCCACCGTCCTCCTCTGGGGCATCACCCTCATCACAATCGGCACACTCACCGCAAGCCTCGCCCACTGGCTGGCGGGTGCCATGGCCCTGTCCGGTGCGCTCTTCTACGTCTTCATTTACACCATGCTGCTCAAGCGCCATACCGTGCAGAATATCGTCATCGGCGGTGCCGCCGGAGCCTTCCCGCCACTGGTCGGCTGGGCCGCCGTGCAGGGCGATATCTTCGCGCCGCTGCCCTGGCTGATGTTTGCCATCATCTTCCTCTGGACCCCCCCACACTTCTGGGCCCTAGCCCTCATGGCCAATGCCGACTACACCCGTGCCGGCGTACCGATGTACCCCGTCGTGCACGGCGAACCCGCGACACGCCTTGCCATCGTCCGCTACCTTACTGTGCTGGTGCCCGCCACACTTATAGGCGGTCTGTTCGCACCTTTGGGATGGCTGTACACGGCCACCGCCCTCGGCCTCGGAATCTGGTGGGGCTGGTCGGCGTGGCAGTTGCTGCATGAAGCGCAAACGACGGCCGAAAACCGTAAGCCCGCGCAAAAGGTATTCCTGCGCAGCCTCACCTATCTGGCACTGCTCTTCTTCGCCATGGTCATCGACAGCTTCCTCTAGGAGTCTGATATCATGATGGCCCCCGGACACGTTGCTTTCGGCATGGTCAGTTACCTCGGCCTCACCACGTTCGATGGCTACCAACCCTCCGTCTTCGATTACATCGGTGTCATCCTTGGCGCACTGCTGCCGGATATCGACCACCCCAAATCCCGTGTCGGTCGCATGTTTCCGACGGTCAGTCATGCACTTGCCAACACCTTTGGCCACCGGGGCTTTACCCACTCCTTGCTGGCCGTTGTCCTCTTCATGACTGTTGTTTTCCAAAGTATCGAAAGCATGGGCGAAAGCCAGCCCCTCAGTATTCTTGTTGCGGTCTGTATCGGGTATCTCAGCCACGTGATGGCCGATTTCTGTACCGTCTCCGGTGTACCCTTACTCTGGCCATATCGCCGCCGCTGGCCGAATGGTAAAGAGCGGGGATATCGTATCCCCCTGTTCCATTTCACCACAGGCGGTAAGTTCGAATATGTCTTAACCAGCGCATTCGCCTTGCTGCTGGCGTATGCGTGGGTATACTAGACCGATGCCCAACAACAAAAAATCCAACCTCCGCACGTTGCTCCTTTGCCTGTTGGGCTTGGTCTGGGGTATCGGCATCACCATTGCCGCGGTACCGCTGTACCGGGTTTTCTGTCAGCATTTCGGTATTCCGGTGCCGCAGATCATCGCCGGCCCTACCGCCCCCGCACCGGTCACCGCGCATCAGGCCGCCACCGCTTCAAACCGCACCGTCACCGTGCGCTTTACCGCCAACACCGCTGCAGGTCTCCCCATCGCCTTCCATCCCACCGATTACACTCTCAAGGTCAAACTGGGCGAACCCGTGCTCACGGCGTTTGCCGCGAAAAACAATGGCGGTAAACCTCTCGATGGCGTGGCCGTCCACCAGCTGTATGCCATGGGGGGCACCGGTGGCACCAACATCGCCGAGTATGTCGACCTCCAGCAATGTTTCTGCTTCGCGCAGGAACATTATCCCGTAAAGCAGGATATCAACCTGCCACTTAGCTTCACGCTCTCGCCCGCGTTACCGGAAGGGATCCACACGGTCACCTTCGCCTATACGTTGTTCGAAGCTCAACCTAACGATCCCCGCATCAAAGCCAACCCCGAGACCCATGCTGCAAATTAAATTCGCCCGTAAACCGCTAACTTGGAAACGCGCCATGCTCCTCGCATCGATCATCCTGTTCCCTATTGTCGCCTTCGCGGTGCTCCTCAGTTTCAATCAGGCACGCTTCATCATGCCTGCCCGCGTCAATGCCGTGCCGGTGCCGGATACGGCCCTCGATTACGAACTGCTGGGCATGAAAACGCCCGACGGTAACACGATCCAAGGTATTCTCTTCCGCCCCGCCGCCCCATCGCCCACACTGGTGCTGGCATTCCCCGGCAATATGCACAATCCCATCGGCTTTGCGCAGTACCTGAAGACCGAGGTATTCGCGGGCCAGAACGTTGCTATCGCCGCCTTTTCCTATCGCGGTTACCCCAATGGCATTACGTCGCCCAGTACCGGCATGCCGTCCCAGAAGGCGTTGTTTGCCGATAGCGAACTCATCTACGATACTCTCGTCAACCGCCTTCAACCGGCCCAGGTGAAGGCCGTCGGCTATAGCCTCGGCACGGCTGTGGCAACTCATTTGGCCACGGCCCGCCCGCTTAACCGCCTGGCATTGGTGGCCCCCGTGGCCAGCGTGCGTCGTATCGCGCAAGAGCGTTATCCCTGGCTTCCCGTACGTCTGCTGCTCCGCCATCCCTTCGCCACCGAAGACATCATTGCCAGCATCAAGGTGCCCACCACCATCATCTATTCACCTACCGATGGTCTGATCCCTGAACGTCATGTTACCGAGATCCTCCACGATGCGAATCCTTCCATCCCGCTGATCGCGGTGCCCGACACCAACCACGTCACGTTAGCGATTTCCCCTCAACTGCCCAACTTACTTAAAGAAGCTCTTGCCGTCGAAACACCGCGCTAAAAAAGAGGGCCTCAGGCCCTCTTCGATTAGTCCAGCTGGAACGTCAAACACTTCAGATAAGAGTTCTCCGCCAGCATCATGTGCTGCGGGTGGTCAATATCCGCCCCACCGGTGCGCACCAGGCGCCCACTGCGCCCAGCCCGACGAATCCCACGCACACACGCTTCGGTAAACGCGGCAAGGTCGGCATGGTGGCTGCAACTGCACAATGTCAGGTAGCCGTCGCCTCGCACCAGCGCAGCACCCAAACGGGCCACTTTTTCGTAACCCTTCAAACCTTCGGCCATCACTTTGGCACTCTTGATGAACGCGGGCGGGTCACACACCACGGCGTGGAAACGCTGGTTGCGGGCGGCCATATCTTCCATGGCGTCAAACGCATTCTTCACGGTGTAGGTGCACTGCTTTTCCACACCCTGCTTCTGCGAGCTGCGCTTGGCCAGTTCCATGGCAGTGTTGCTGGCATCCACCAAGGTTACATGGGCGGTCTTACCGGCTTTCTTGGCCCCCTCGATCATCGCCAGACCAAACCCACCGATGTGGCTGTACACGTCCAACACTTGCATCTCGTCGGGTAGGTTGGCCATCAGGCTGCCCACAAACGCGTGGTTGGCACGCTGGTCATAGAACCATCCGGTCTTCTGGCCACCGGTCAGGTCCGCCACAAATTCCAAACCGTTTTCCATCACCTTTACGGCCCCGTCCGGAACCTCACCGGCAATATCAACCTCATCGCTTACCGGTAAACCTTCCAGGCTACGCGCGGCGGTGTCATGGCGCCAGATCATACCTTTGCAACCGGTCACGCTAATCAATGCCGCTTCGATCTTGTCCTGAAGAGCAGCCATACCGGCGGTCGTGATCTGTCCTACCAGCACATCGCCGAAACGGTCGACCACCAAACCGGGCATATCATCGCCCTCGCTGTGGACCAAACGGTAGTAAGGAGTAGACGGACGACGCTTCAGCGCATGACGCAAACGCTCTTCCAACCACGCGACATCAATGTCGGCATGCGGCTTGCTGGTCAGCTTGCGACAGGCGATCAACGTGCCGGGGTTGAAGGTGTAGGTGCCCAAGGGTTCGCCACGGCTGTCCACCACGGTCACAAGGCTGCCCGCGTCCATCTTTTTCATGACAGGCGTCATATCCAGCTCGTTGCTGTACACCCAAGGGTGTCCCGCACGGGCACGGCCATCGCGTTTCGGCAACAGAGTTACGGTCTCAAGTTTCATGGCACGTGGCTTTCTCTTCTCAATGAATAATCTCAGTGCTATAACCTTCCTAACCTTGGTTCACAAGGGGCCAATTACAAGAGCCTCTTTGCAGAAGGACACAATAAGGACCCGCACACATGGCCACCGCCACCCACGCCCACCCCGCTCCTCACTCCGGCGGATTCCTCCACGCCCTTTACAATGCCTTCACCACCGTGAACCACAAGGACATCGGCAAGATGTACCTGTTCTCGGCGCTGTTCTTCTTCTTTGTCGGTGGCCTCATGGCATGGGTCATCCGTGCCGAACTCGCCCAGCCGGGCTACCAGTTCGTCGATGGCGCACTGTTCAACCAGATGACGGCCATGCACGCCACGTTTATGATCTTCTTCGCCATCATCCCCGGCCTTATCGGCTTTGGTAACTACTTCGTACCGATCATGATCGGCTCGCCGGACATGGCCTTCCCGCGCCTCAACAACTGGTCGTTCTGGATCATGCCGTTCGCGGGCCTGCTCATGCTGGGCAGCCTGTTCGTCCCCGGCGGCTCCAACGCCGCGGGCTGGACTGCCTATCCCCCACTTACCGCCTCGGCTTTCTCACAAGGCGCGGGTATGGATATGTGGATTTTGGGCGTCCACCTCGCCGGTGCCAGCTCAATCTTGGGTGCCATCAACTTCATCGTCACCATCCTCAACATGCGCGCACCCGGCATGACCCTCTTCCGCATGCCGATGTTCGCCTGGGCCATGCTGGTTACCGCATGGCTGCAATTGGTCGCCACTCCTGTGCTTGCGGGCGCCATCACCATGCTGCTCACCGACCGTAACTTCGGTACCGCCTTCTTCAACCCGGCAGGAGGAGGGGACCCCGTCATGTTCCAGCACATCTTCTGGTTCTATTCGCACCCGGCGGTGTACATCATGATCCTCCCTGTCTTCGGGATGGTGTCGGAAGTCTTGGCCACCCACTCCCGCAAACCACTCTTCGGCTACCACAGCATGGTCTGGGCTACCGTCGCCATTGCGGTTTTGGGCCAGATGGTCTGGGCCCACCACATGTACTCGGTGGGTATGGATATCAATGCCCAAGTCACCTTTATGCTGATGACCACGCTCATCGCGGTCCCCACCGGGATCAAGGTCTTTAACTGGATGTCCACCATGTGGGGCGGCTCTATCGCCTTCACCACCGCCATGAAGTTCGCGGTCGGCTTCCTCGTGCTCTTCACCATCGGCGGCTTGTCCGGAGTGGTGCTCAGCTCGGCTCCGGTCGATTATATGATGCACGACACCTACTACGTCGTCGCGCACATCCACTACGTGTTCGTGACCGGTAGCTTCTTCGGTCTCATGGCGGCGCTGTACCACTGGTATCCCAAAATGACCGGTAAGTTCCTCTCGGAGCGCATCGGCAAGTGGCACTTCTGGATCACCTTCATCTCGGTCAACGTCACCTTCTTCCCCATGCACTTCCTGGGCATGATGGGCATGCCGCGCCGTATCGCCGATTACAATCCGGTCTACGCCGATCTCAACCTGCTGTGTTCCATCGGTGCCTTTGTCTTCGGTATGGCGCAACTGCTCATCGTCTGGAACGTCATCCGCAGCGCCCGTAAAGGCGAACCTGCCCCCACCAACCCATGGCAGGCCGTGACACTGGAATGGACACACACCAGCTCACCCCCGCACCCGCACAACTTCGAGAAACTGCCGGTCTGGGAGCATAAGGAAGCCTATCCCCACCACTAGGGAAAAGGCAGGGAAGGGGGCATCAGCCCCTTTCTTTTTAAGCCTTACAGGCGTAGTCTCTTGGTATGCCTCTGCTCCCCACCGGCCCACAGCGCCGCATCGTCATTGTCCAGTTGCTCGGCTTTATCGCCGTGCCGATCGTCTGTATTCTCACCTTGCTGATCTACATCCTTCTGACCCGCTAATATCGTCCTTAGCCGCCACACCCCCTTCGTAAATCGAAATGCCCACAAGGCCCTAACGCAAATGTGGCCTTTTACCGCTCTCAACCCTCTGATAGACTTACAGCCATGACCACCGCTCACCCGCGTACCCCTGCCGAGGCCACCCGTCTGCGCCGCCGTAATCTGTGCCTCGCACTGGCTTTGGCCGTGTTCGCCTTTGCCCTGTCCGTCAGTGTCTTTGTCTGGCGCTATAAGCATAACCAACCTGCAATTCCACAAGGAGGCTCGTATGCCGCAACCTACCAAGTCCAGCAGTAGAAGCAGCAGCAAGTCCCGTGCTGTGGCCGCCAAGGCCACCACACGCAAGCATGCCCAAACGGCGCCACGCAGCGCGCCGGTGGCCGTTGCCAAACCCAAGACACATACGACGCCGGGCCTGCATTACAACCGCGACGAACTCCACGCCGACTACACCCGTACCTACGGTATTTTTATGAAGATGCTCGCCATTGGTATCGGCGGTGCACTGGTCTATTTCTTTATTATGATCATCTACCTCGGTGCCTTTGGCCATACTCCGGGCAACGACTATGTCCGCGAGTTCGGTACCCGTATCCAATACGATTACAAGGGCCTACGCCTGCCCCAGTACGATGATCCATCCCTCCTGAACACGCCGACGACCACCAAGGAAACCCACTAACATGGCCCACGCTCCCGCGCATTCCACGCCCCACGGCGACCATCACGAAGTTCACGACCACGAGTTCTTCATCCCGCCGGGGTCCATCTGGCCGCCATTGTCCTGCTTGGGCGCGGGTATCATGATGTTCGGCCTGCTGCTTATCCTGCACGTCCAGCCCACCCTCTACGGCAAACTCACCATGGGCGCGGGCTTGCTGCTCACTGTCATGGCCGCCTTCCAATGGTTCTTCCTCCTCATTAAAGAAGCCCGTGAGCGCGGCTTCGGGCGCGGCATGGTGCCCTTGGTGCTCGACCTCGCCAACCGCTACGGCATGATCTTCTTCATCGCGTCGGAGCTGATGTTCTTCGCCGCCTTCTTCGCGGCCTACTTCTACC
>QFOU01000039.1 GCA_003241595.1 Pseudomonas fluorescens | reverse complement strand
AGATTTCCGGTAAAAATGCCGCCGCGACATCACCATCACCCCCAGCATCGCCGCCAACACGGTCGCTTCCTGCCAATCCAAACCCTTCAAAAGCGAGGCAACCATCCCCACCCCTAACAGAATCAACGCCCCATACCACGCCGCATCCAGCTTCATGCGTACGCCCCGCGCCAAAAACAATAACAACACACCTACTAAAGAACCCGCAAAGTGAGAGATCTCAACCACCGGTAACGGCAATACATCCCGCAACCAACGCATGTTCTCCGGCAGCGTTGGAGTAGCCCCCGAAACCAACATGATGCCCCCCGTCAAAAACAACAGCACGGCAAACACCTGCGGCACTGTCGAAGGCACCAAACGGCTTGCCGCACGTCCCCAATCCAAGGCCTGCTTCGGCCCCGCCATCAGGTCTTTCCCCACCAGCAAAAGCCCCGCACCTGCCAGCGGTAAAAAATAATAGATCACTCGATAAAACACTAACCCTGCAATGAGCTGAGGATGGTAATCCGCAAATATTGGCCCCGCCATCCACAAGAACGTACCCTCAAACACCCCTAAACCACCAGGCACTTGCGACACCAACCCCAACACCTGCGCCATTACGAAGAGTATGAGGAATACTTCAAACCCCATCCCCGGCACATCCTTTACAAACACCCACAACACGAAGGAGGCCAGCACCAGGTCCACACAGGCTACCAGCGTCTGCGCCAACGCCAGTTTCGGCTCCGGCAAACGGATTTCGAACATCCGCACTTTGATCGGCTTGCGCCAGAACACGATCGCCGCCCAGTATAAACTGAGTCCCCCCACACATGCCATAGCCGCCAGCATCACGGTGCGCGGGCTCTGCAACGCCCCCACCGGCACATCGGAGACAAGCACGCCGCAGACCGCGCCCAGCGTCAGCAGCCCGATCATGAAAGTGAGAGCAAGGAAGAACGACACCTTCGCCACATCCCACCCCGGCACTCCTAATGGATTATAAAACCGGTAACGGATGGACCCACCGGAAGCCCACGCATGCCCCGTGGTATTGCTAATGCCGTAACTGATGAATGAGGTGAACACCACCTGCCGCCACGGCACATGCCCATGCCCCGCAAACCGCAGACCCAACCAATCATAACCGGCTAATACCAGATAGTTCACCACCATGAGCACAAGGGCAAAGCCTACGGTCAACGGCGAGACATTCCGCCACGCATCCCGAAAATCCGCAAATTGCGCACTGTGCATCTCGGTATGCACAACCATCAGCGCCACAACAAACAATACTAAAGGCGCCACACGTACCAGTACATGCAACCATTTTTGCGGCGTTACGGAAAATGCCATCAATTCACCATCGGGAGTTATCGGTTAAAACCTCATAAGTTCTAACAGCCTACTTTCCAAAAGAAAAGCCGTTCCCCCGCACCAAGCTTACAAGCCATGAACTTAATACAGGCAGATTGACACGCCGCTCCGCCCGTCCAACAATCCGGAGCATGAATCTCGACCGTATCAGCCTCTTCGTTCGCGTCGCGCGCCTTAGCAGCTTCTCCGCTGCCGCACGTGAGCTGGGCCATTCCGCCGCCGCCGTCAGCAAACAGATCATGCTGCTGGAAGATGAACTCGGCGTTAAACTTCTGCACCGGACAACACGACAAGTCACTCTCACCGAAGCCGGCCAAGCCTTCTTCCTCCGCTCCAACGCGGCCCTCAACGAGCTGAATGAAGCGATCGAGATCGCCGGTGAACAACAAAATACCCCGCGCGGTACCCTCCGCGTCAGCGTGCCCGTCAGCTTCGGCCACCAACATATGTTACCCGCACTCTCCAGCTTCGCCGAAGCCTACCCAGAGATCCTCCTCGACGTCACCTTCGACGACCGCATGGTCGATGTCGTCTCCGAAGGCTTCGACGTCGTCATCCGCATCGGCCCGATGCACGACTCCAGCATGATGATGAAACCGCTGGGCCTCTCTCCGCTGTTGCTGGTGGCAAGCCCCACCTATCTCAAAACCAAAGGCACCCCTACCGTTCCCAACGATCTCAAACACCACCAATTGATCGGCTTCTCCCAACACGGCGGCGCCTTCGACTGGACATACCAAGCCCCGGACGGCCACCAGGGCCACCTCCGCGCCGAATGCAGCCTCCGCACCAATTTCGCTGAAATGATGCTCAGTGCAGCTGTCCATAACCAAGGCATCGCCCTCTTGCCCAAGTTTGCCTTGGCCGATCATCTCAGCACCGGCAAACTCGTTCAGGTTCTGCCCACTTATCCCACTGTACCTCTGCGCCAAGCGGTCGCCCTCACACCACCCACGCGCCACCGCACCGCCAAGGTACAGGCCTTCCTCAACCACCTCGGCAAAACGCTGCCCAAATTCCAATAACCGTTCACAAAAAAGGTGCCCGCAGGCACCTTTCTTATCCCACCGCCTTTAAGCAGCGGCCTTGGTCTTCCCACCCACCTTCTGGGCAAAGGCCAGCAGGTCGGCATTAACTTGGTCCATATGCGTGGTGGGTAAACCATGGTCACCACCGGCATAGGTTTTCAATTCCGAACCCTTGACCAAAGCGTGCACACGCGGAGCAGAGTTGGCATACGGAACGATCTGGTCATCATCGCCATGCAAGATCAACAGCGGCACATCCATCTTCTTCAAATCGCCGGTGAATTCACTTTCCGAGAAGGCGGCAATGCTGTCCAACTCCGGCTTCAAACCACCCTGCATGCCCATCAGCCAGAAGGCATCACGCACACCTTGCGAGACAGCATCACTCTTACGGTTTACACCATAGAAGGGCACGGTCAGGTCCTTAAAGAATTGCGAACGGTCCTTAGTGGTATTGGCACGGATCTCGTCAAACACGGCCATCGGTACACCGGTAGGGTTGGCATCCGTTTTCAACATACCGGGAGTAACAGCACCCACCAGTACAACACCAGCCACACGCGAGGTGCCATGACGACCCACATACCGCGTCACTTCACCACCGCCGGTCGAGTGACCAACCAGGATCACATCGGTCAGATTCAACTTGGTAACCAGTTCACCCAGATCATCAGCGTAGGTGTCCATGGTGTTATTGGCCCACGGTTGCGAAGAACGGCCATGCCCCCGACGGTCATGGGCGATCACGCGGTAGCCCTTGCTGGCGAGAAACAGCATTTGGGCTTCCCAGGCGTCGCTGCTCAGCGGCCAGCCGTGGCTGAACACAACAGGTTGGCCTTGGCCCCAGTCCTTGTAGTAAATCTCAGTGCCGTCTGTGGTGGTGAATGTGCTCATGTCATATCTCCTTATCATTAGAATTAGTTCATGTTTTGGTTTTGGTTTTTCGTTCCGGGCGGAGTCTGCCTCCGTCACTGAGCAAACCCTATCCCTGTTCACCAACTAGCGGTAGAAGCTTAAAATTTAAACCACCATAAACTTAAAGTTGATAATAGAAGTATATAAAAAAACCGGCCCTCAGGCCGGTTTTTCAAGCAGGGATGCTAAGCTTCCACTTTGCTCATCACCATCTTGCCACGACGCCCCAAGGCGATCGGTGCATCCGGAAAGCGTAAGAGCTGCTCCGGCATATGTCCCGGTACATCACCCGGCAATAGAGGAAGGACAACATCACCCTTTGCATCAACACGTGGTTCATCTACCAGTTGTTGGAACATCTTGAGTTCTGCAGAAGGATTCAACTCATCCTGAGTCAGGAAGAGATTACGGTTGCGTGCCTTCACACCCACGCTGGCACGGCTGGTAACCACGGTAAACGCAGGGCTCAGGGTCAAACCGATAATCACCGGCAACACACCGTACATCACGGCCAGACTGTTCAAGTACACCAGCACACCGGTCAAAACCGCGGCCAAGGCAACATGGTAACGGTGACGCAGGAACGCTTCACGCCACGAGATTCCACGCTCAGAACGCGGCTGCGATTCCCACTTCACAACATGCCCGCACAACGGCATCAGCACAAACGTGGTATAGAACAACATCACGGCAGGCTGCTGCACCATCACGAACAACTGCTCCAGAATAGCGCTGCGCACAATGTTGTTGGCACCCCCAAACGACTTGCGCACGGTCGGACGCACCAGGGCCAAAGCCAATGTCACAAGCTTAGGAGCAAACAACAGGAAGAGGGTCAAACCAAACAAGACACGACCTTCAACTGCTGAAGAGAACAATCCGGCGGTCGCAAGGTGTACGCTGCTACCACTGGCATCCATCACGGTCGCGGTCAGTGCCATCATGATGAAGGCCAACCACAACGGGCCAGAGGCGTACGACATGATACCAAGGATCATATGCAAACGGTTCACAAAGTGCACGCCATCAGCACGGATGATGTGCTGGTGCTGCAAGTTACCGGCACACCAGCGACGGTCACGCTGCATGAAGTCAATAAGGTTGGTCGGCAGCTCTTCATAAGTGCCGGGAATATTCGGCAGCAGGAACGCTTCCCATCCGCCACGGGCAATAAAGGCCGCTTCCACAATGTCGTGGCTCAAAATACGTCCACCCAGCGGGGCCTTACCCGGCAGCTCCGGCAACCCGCAGGTTTCCATGAAGGCACGGGTCCGGATCAGCGCATTGTGGCCCCAGTAGTTGGCATTCGCACCCTGCCAGTATTCCAACCCCATCGCAGAGGGCATCAGGTACAAACGGGTGGAGAACTGCATCACACGGCAGAACAACGTATCGCGTCCGGTCGGGATGAAGCAGGTCTGCAATAAGCCCACACGCGGGTGGCGCTCCATTAGGGTGATCATGCGGCGGATGGTCTCACCGGCCATCAGGCTGTCGGCGTCCAATACCAGCATATGGTCGTAGGTCTGGCCCCAACGCACGCAAAACTCTTCAACGTTACCTACCTTGTACTTGGCATTGTTTTCACGACGACGGTAGAACACGGTCGGGCCATGGGCGGGCATGCTGGCAATGCAGGCGCGGTATTCTTCAGCTTCAGCCTCAATTGCCTCCGGCTTCTGGCTGTCGCTCAACACAAACATATCAATGTCCGACTTGACGCCGAACGGCTGCAAGGCGGCCAGAGACGCACGCATGGTGCGCACGCGGGCAAAAACTTCTTTCGGATCTTCATGATAAGCAGGGATCAGAATGGCCGTACGGGTACCACGGCTCGGCACCAGCTCCTCCAGTGGGATCGCCATAGCCTCTTCTTCCAACGGTACGTTCTTACGTCCGGCAAACCACACGATCAAACCCAGCATCATGGCCCAGCTGGTGGTGGCCAACATGGCAAACAGCAAACAGAAAACACCAAAGCCGATGATATCGAGAACATTGGCTTCACCATCCAATCCTCCCACCATGGTCCAGGCAAGATAACAGCCAAGGGCTGTCAGAATGGTCGCAGGTACAATCAAGGTCAAACGACGCAGGATCAACATACCAGAGGTGATGGTGGGGCGGGTCAGGGGGCTCATGTCCACAGGTATGGAGCCTACTGAATTTCAAAACAAGCCTTTGGACCAAACTTCGATCATGTACTAACAATCTTGAAAGGTTGCTGCAAGCTTCGCCCCTCTCGCCCCGCTTTTTCGAAACGAAACGGAAACTTATCCCAACTCCCTCAAGTAAAGGAAAGGAGCATATTGACAACCCGATATCATCCGATCTGCCAGCATTTTAACCCCACCAAATTCCAGAACATGTCCCGCAACTTACCGCAATTTCAAAGCTTCACCGCCTCACGTCGTTTTCCGTCTTCCGCAAACCCTTAACTAGGGCTATAAGCCTTATGTATTCGAGATTACGACAGAGGCCTTATCCATGAAATTTGAAGATTGCAAAACCATCGCCGACTTCGAGAAGTTGTTCCCGCCGCGGACCGACCTCCCCGCCGGCGCCGAAGTCACCCGTATCGCCCCCTCGCCCACCGGTATGCCGCACATCGGTACCGGCATGCAGGCCATTCTCGATCGCGCCATCGCCGATAAAACCGGCGGTATCTTCATTCTCCGCATCGAAGACACCGACCGCGCCCGCACCGTGCCCGGCGCCGTCGATGCCATCATCGAAGGCCTGCAATGGCTGAACACTATCCCCAACGAAGGCCCCGGCTTCGGCGGAGATTACGGCTCTTACACCCAATCCGAGCGCCTGCCCATCTACGCCGCCTGCTGCGACCACCTGCTCGAAACCGGCCACGCCTACCGCTGCTTCTGCACCGCCGAGCGTCTGGAAGAAATGCGCGCACTCCAGATCAAGTCCAAAAAAACTCCGATGTATGACCGCCGCTGCCGCCGCCTGAGCGCCGAGGAAATCCAAGCCAACCTCAACGCCGGCCTGCCCCACGTCGTCCGCATGAAGATCCCCACCGACGTGGATATTACGGTGCAAGACGAAGTGCGCGGCCCCATCACCTTCCACTCGTCCACTATCGACGACAGCGTGATCATGAAGTCCGACGGCTACCCCACCTACCATCTGGCGGCGATGGTCGACGACCACTTCATGCGCGTCACCACCGTCATCCGCGGCGAAGAATGGATCCCCTCCACCCCCAAACACACCACGCTGTATAAGGCGTTCGGCTGGGAAACCCCGCGCTTCCTCCACACCGTGCTCCTGCGCGATAGCCAAAAACGCAAGCTCTCCAAACGCAGCGGAGATACCTCGCTCAATTGGTTCCGCCGCCAGGGCTTCCTCAGCGAAGGCTTCACCAACTTCCTCACCCGCATCATGTGGAGCCACCCGGACGGCACCGACACCTATTCCCGTGCCGACTTCGTCAAGCTGATGAACACCAAGGACCTCCCCAGCACCGGCCCGGTGGTGGATATCAAACTCTTGCAGTTCATCAACAACCACTACATCAGCAAAATGACCGACGAACAACGCACCGAGGCCTTCCGCGAATACCTCGCCTTCCTCAACGCGCGCGGCCTCACCGCATCCACCACGGTCGATCCCGAACTGCCGTCGGAAGAATCCGATCCCGCCCTCATCACCGCCATGCTGCTGGAGATCGAGAAGGATCCTGCCTACACCGCCAAGGTTATGTCGCTCAAACCGGGCCGCTACGATCGCTTGGCCGACATGATCTTCAGCAACACCTACTTCTACGACACCACCTACGCGCCCGCCACGCGTGAGGCCTTCGCCAAGGTCGGCGACACCACTCTCATCCGTACGGTACTGGAGAACTTCACCGCCGCCTTCACCGCGGCCCCCGAGAATGTCGAAAGCATCATGAATGGCTTGGTGAAAGAAATGGGCGTCCAGGGCAAACAGGTCTTCATGCCCCTCCGTCTCGCGGTCACCGGGTCGGAAAAATCCCCTCCCCTGCCGGAGATCGTCCCGATCATGGGCACCGAGCGCGTCCTCCAACGCCTCCACCACGCCATCCAAACCCTCGCCTAACCGCGGCAACGGCAATACGCAAAAAGGCTCCACAAGGAGCCTTTTTAATAATAGCAAACATCCAAAGTCCGGCACAAAGCGCCATTACTCCCGTGCACCCGCTAAAAATACGAAGACGAAGCCCCCGCGCAGGCGGCCACAAACGGTTTCCGTTTGTGGCTTTGACGATTCCGCAGTGTACACGCGGTACACAAGGGTCAGCAAAACGCAAACAGGGGCCGTTTTGGCCCCTGCAGTCAATATGAAAACAAATAGTTGGTCGGGGAGAGAGGATTCGAACCTCCGACCCTCTGGTCCCAAACCAGATGCGCTACCAGGCTGCGCTACTCCCCGAGCACACGGGGCAGTAGAAGCCCGCTCCGCGTACGGAAGCTGTGTAGGGCAAAAAACAGCCGGCGTCAAACCCGAACATGCATACCAACGCACCGAAACACAGCACTTTTGTATTTCAATACCTTGCCCACCGGAACCGAAGCCCTCTAAAGTGCTTAATAATGACAACAAAACAAAACGATACGGAGAAACCCCATGTCCATCCTTAACGACTTCAAAACCTTCGCCATGCGCGGCAATGTGATCGACCTCGCCGTCGGTGTGATCATCGGGACCGCCTTCGGTAAGATCGTCAGCAGCCTTGTTGAGAACGTCATCATGCCGCCACTGGGCTTGCTCATTAGCAATGTGGATTTCAAAGACCTCGGCATCCTCCTCTCGGTAGACCCCGCCACCGGAAAAGAGAACGTGCTGGGTTACGGCGCCTTTATCCAGAACACGCTCGATTTCCTCATCATCGCGTGGGCCGTCTTCCTCATGGTGCGCCTGGTCAATAAGTTCGCCCCCAAGCCAGCCCCGGCCCCCAAAGGCCCCTCCACCGAGCAACTGTTGGCCGAGATCCGTGACCTCTTGAAAAACGAGACCAAAGCTCCTATTAAAAAGAAATAGCCAAACCGCATATTGAATGGCTGGTAAACCCAGCCATTTTTTTGGATTGCATAGACGTATATTCAAACATTTTTAAGCAGTCACGCCTTACCACGGAGATACGCATGCTCATGCAAACCGTTCACACTCAACCGCTCGTCGGGAAGCAAAGCTTCTCGATCATCCGTCACGGACAAACTCTCTGGAATGCCGAAGACCGCCTGCAGGGCCGTACCGATATCGAACTGAATGCAGAAGGCATCCGTCAAGCGGAAGCTCTGGCACGCCAGCTCGATGGCACCCCTATCACCATGCTGGTCACCAGCCCGCTGAAAAGAGCCTACGAAACCTCAGTCATCATTGGCAAACGACATAAGCTCAGTATCACCAAAGAGCCGGCTCTTACCGAGCGCAGCTTTGGCAGCTTCGAAAAACGCTACCGCCACGAAATTCTGGCCGAACAGAATCTCCCGCGGGAACAGAAGACGCAGATTGTCTATCCGGAAGATGCAGAAACCGAGAACGATGTCCGCCAACGCGCACTCGCCTGTATCCAGCACTGGCTGGACAAATATCCGAAGGAGCACATTGCCTTCATCGGACACAGTGCCTTGTTCCGTATTTTGCATAAAAGCCTGAACCTCGGCGAAGGTTTCAACGCCGACTATGCAAAACGCTATATACTCACTCCGACCCTCAACGGCTGGAACATAAGCGAATAAACGATGTCATGAAGTAGATAAAAAAGGGCCCCTCACAAGGGCCCTTTTTATAGGAAAAAAATAGCCTTACACGCCTGAAAAAAGCGGCTGGTCATCCCGCCGCTTTTTTGGTACTGAAACGCCTGAATACATCATTTCCCTAGGGCTCTGCCCGCAACCACGGAGACTCGCATGCTCGCGCACGCCGAACCGTCAATTCTCACAAGCTCCCCCCTGCCGGGCAAAGAGTTCATTCTCGCCCGCCACGGACAAACCGACTGGAATGTGGAAGGCCGCATTCAGGGCCACACCGATACGCCATTGAATGCCACAGGCTGGCAACAGGCCCGCGACCTCGCGCAACGGCTGGAATCTCACGGAGTGACCCTGATCGTAACCAGCCCGCTGAAACGTGCACTGTATACGGCAGAGGTGGTCTCACAGCATCTGGGGGTTTCCTGTTGTATCGATCCCGACCTGAAGGAACGCAGCTTCGGTAGCTTCGAAGGCCGCCTCCGCAGCGAAATCGAGCGCGAACAAAACCTCGCCCCCGGTAGCAGCATGACCTATATGGATTTCCCGCCGGATGCCGAAACCGCCAGCGCCTTGGAACAACGCGCCCTGCGCTGCATCAGCAAATGGCTCACCCGGTATCCGGATGAAAATCTACTGTTCATCAACCACGGGGCCTTCTTCCGCGCCCTGCATGCCAGTTTGGATATCGTTCACACCACAAGCGTGCACAATGCCCACCCCTATCACTTCATCCCGTCATCACGGGGCTGGAGCCTGACCGAATAGCGCCTTACAGCGTGTTGCACTAAAAAGAGCGAGGCCCCACCGGCCTCGCTCTTTTTTTCGTCCTAAACCCTCACGGTTTCAACAGGCATCGCGCCCCCTAGCCCACCAAACGCAAGCCACCAAACGCATGGCCACTCACCGGTGCCTGCCACGCCCCATTCAAAGGCATGACCATCCCGCCATGGGCACTTACCTTAATAGAAGCAATATCATCCACCGCAACAACAGCCTGCCACAAGCCGTCCCCTTCCACGAGTTCCTGCACAATCTCCGGCTTCAACGCCAGCACCTGCTCGCGTGCGGCAAACGGCACGCGTACATACGCCAATCCGTTGCCAGCGTTAGCCTTCACACCAAATTCACGCACGTCAACGGTCAACGCCGGACGCGGCGCACGCAAATATTGGCGCACATCCGCGACAACACCGGCAAGAATGCGCGCCGTATCATCGGCTGTCTGACTCATCACGATCTCCCCGTGGGCCGTCTCGGCCACCAGCACATCCATGCCGTCGGTGGTGCCCACGTTCAATAATGCATGCCCCGGCGCAACCGCCATCGGCCCCGCATAGATCTTCTCTTCTGTAATTTCAGCACCGAATACCGGCTGCAGGCCGAAGTGACGCAAACGGCGCACATCGGCAGGCTCAACCTGTTCAACTGCAGCTCGCACCAACTGCTGTCCACGTAATTCATCATCAAACAACTGGGCACGCAATGCCATGGCCCGCGCAAGGGTCAACTTGCCCCCCCAGTCCGAAAGATCCACCTGCCGCATCTTCAAGTGCGCACTCACATGAGCCAAACTTTCGTTGCGGAACGCCATGCGCGCCAACGCCATACTGGCAGCCGTGCTGAACGAAACGGTAACCTTGGTCGGACGCGCCGCCGCCATCATCTCGGCAATCGGCAAACCAAACCCCGCCGCCTGAAATCCAAAATAGGTCTGCTGCCCCTGTGCCGCATTGCGCAGAACACGACCATGTGCCGCCATCAGCAATGGGTTGGCGGTTACAAACGCCGTTCCATTCCCCAAAGTCGCCATCGCCGTGGCAAAAGCAGGAGCCACACCGCCCACCATATCCACAACCATATCGGCACCCGCCAGCTTGGAGGCATCGTTAATCGGATGAAACTCCCCTAACTGCCGTACAACGCCTACGCCAGCAACCGCCGAAAGTGCATTCACAACGGCCGCAGCGGCGCTGTTGCGGCCAACGACCAAAATCGTGCGGAGTTTCTTGCTGCCGAAAGTCATACGTGTCCTTGCCAAGTGGGCGTTCTGTTATTAAGCTCGCCCCATCAAAAACAACAATTAGCGGTCTGTCCATGTCCAATCAGCCTACCTCTGCAATTAACGCCACGCACCTTGTCGAACAAGCCACACAAGCCTGGCAGAAGAGCCTTGAGCGCATGGCCACCAACAACCCGCAGACCGACCTCGAACAGATGCAGGCCATGCAACCGGTGATGGAAGCCTTCGGCAAGGCCTGGGGCGAGACGCTGGAAAACGACTTCGTCTTCGACCACTTGACCTGGAAACGCCAGGAGCCGGACGCGAATATCTTCGATGCGCAAGCGGGCATCATTCTGAACAACCAGTTGCAGGCGATAGACATCCAGCGAGAAGCGCGGCGAGAAGCCCTTCTTCGAAGGCAGGCCGCCGAGGATCTGGGCCCACAGCTCCTTGCGCGGGTAGTAGTTCAGCAGCTTCTCGGTGGCCAGCGCCTCTGCCGCGCCGTCGTTCTTCTTCTGCGCTGCGTACAGCAGCAGATTGAGTTTGTCCTGCGTCGGGGCCTTGCCGGCCTTCTCCTCGGCTTGGATCTCCGCCAGCGTGTCCTTCAGCACGGCACCCATGTCGCCGGACTTGAACTGCGCCTGCTGCTGCACCGTCTTCATCGTGGCGCTGTTGCCACCCGCGGCGAAGTACTTGTTGGCCCACTCCAGCGCCTTCGCGGCGTTGCCCGCCCGAAGATACGTGCCGGCGATCGCTTCCATGTATTGCAGCTGCTGCGGCCCGCCCAGGCGGGCCTTCAGCACGTCATAGGCCTTGACCATGGAGTCGGCATCGCTCGCGCCCATCGCAGCCGAGAAGCGCGTGCCCTCGATCGCGTTGTTCTCGGCCGGCGTGCGGTTGGCCACGCCTTCGGCGTCACGCAGCTTGGCCAGCGCTTCCTTGTACTTGCCAGCCTTGATGAAGCCGGCGGCATCCTTCAGATGCTTGCCCACTTCCGGGCGCACGCTCTCGGCTTGCGCCACGGCCTGGGCGAAGCCCAG
>QFOU01000038.1 GCA_003241595.1 Pseudomonas fluorescens | reverse complement strand
CGGTTGGGTGCAGCGCTGGCTGGACAAGGATGTGTACGGCAAGCTGTGCGCGCAGCGTCGGGCTGAAAATGCGCCCGTTTACATTGTTCACCTTGGGCCGCCGTATGCCAACGGCCACATGCACATGGGGCATGCGTTGACCTATGTGTTGAAGGACTTTGTGGTGCGCAGCAAATTTATGGCGGGATTCTACAGCCCCTACGCGCCCGGTTGGGACTGCCATGGTTTACCGATCGAGTGGAAAGTGGAGCAGGACCTGCGTGCCGAAGGTAAGACCAAGCATGATGTGAGCAAGGCGGAACTGCGCAAGCGTTGCCGTGCCTACGCTCAGAAATGGGTGGATGTGCAGAAGGGCGATTGGCAGCGCTTTGGCGCGTTTGCCGATTGGGATAACCCCTATATGACTATGGCCGCCAAGAATGAAGCGGGTATAGTGCGTGAGTTGGGCAAGCTGGTGACGCGTGGTCTGGTCGAGAAGAAATTGCGTTCCACCCAGTGGAGCTGGGCGGAAGAGACCGCCATGGCCGAGGCTGAGGTGGAGTATAAGGATGTCACTTCGACTGCTGTTTATGTAGCTTTACCGATTGTGGGTCGTGAGGGCGAGCATCTGGTAATCTGGACCACCACACCGTGGACGTTGCCGGCGAACCGGGCTGTGGCGGTGAAAGTGGATGAAGATTATGTGGCTGTTGAGGTTAATGGTAAGCGTTACTGGGTGGCTGAAGCGTTGGCCGAAAGTTTTGGTAACGTAACCGGGCTGGTTGGCGGCCCTGTTGCGACCCTGCGTGGTGACGCGTTGGTGGGTTGGCAATATCAGCACCCCTTGTACAACACTGTGCAGCCGGTCGTGGAAGGCTTCCATGTGACCACAGATGCCGGTACGGGTTTGGTGCATATTGCGCCGGCGCATGGTCAGGAAGACTTCCAGATCGGGAAGCAATTTGATTTGCCGTTGGAGTGCCCCGTGGATGGAGCCGGTAAGTACGTTCAGGGCACGCCGAACCTGCCGCTGACCGGTGAGAGTATTGAGGGTAAGCTTATCTGGCCAATGCAGAAGCTGATTCTGGCCGAATTGAGTGCGAGTGGCCGTTTGTTGAGTGCCAAGGACTTCCAGCACAGCTATCCGGTGAGTTGGCGTTCGAAAGAAAAGCTGATCTTCCGGACCACCGAGCAGTGGTTTGTGGTGATGGACAAGAAGATTGATGCGTTGGGCGGGCAAAGTCTGCGTGATGCGAGTCTTGACCGTATTTATGGCCGCAATGGCGTGAAGGGGGTTAACTGGGTACCCGACTACGGTAAGAACCGCATTGGCAGCATGATTGAAGGGCGTCCGGACTGGTGTATCTCCCGTCAGCGGGCGTGGGGGGTACCGATCACCCTATTCATGGTGAAAAAGGCCGGTGAGTTTGAGGGTGTGGTGGATGGTTTGATTGCCGATACTGCCGTGTTTGAGCATGTAGCCAAGCTGATTGAAGCTGAGAACATCGATGCGTGGGATAGTCGCATTGAGGCGGGCCGTGTGAGCGAATTGTTGCCGACCGGATGGTTAGAAAGCCGTGGTTTGACCGTGGATGATCTGGAGCCTGTAGTGGATATTCTGGATGTGTGGTTTGACAGTGGGACGTCTCATGCGCACGTGCTGCGGGCGGAGAGTGGGGTGGGCCAGCGATTCCACCGCACTGACGGCAAGCGTCCGGCGGACTTGTATCTGGAGGGAAGCGACCAGCACCGCGGGTGGTTCCACTCGGCTCTTTTGACCAGTGTCGCCAACACGGGTGATGCGCCGTATGAAGATGTGGTGACCAATGGTTTTGTGGTGGATGGTGAAGGCCGGAAGTTCAGCAAGAGCCTTGGCAATGGCGTGGAGCCGAGCCAGCTGTTGAGTAAGTACGGGATGGACATCATCCGCTTGTGGGTGGCGAGCACCGATTACAGCGAAGACGTGCGCTACAGCCCGCAAATCATGGATTCGATGAGTGATGCGTACCGTCGTTTCCGCAATACCTTCCGTTGGTTGTTGGGTAACCTCGACGGTGTGGCGGATGTGGAGATTGACGTATCGGCCCTGCCGGAATTGGAACAGTACATGCTGCACCGTTTGGGTGTGGTGCTGGGTGAAGTGCGTGGCCACTTCGATGCGTACCAGTTCCATAAAGGATATCGTGCGCTGTACGAGTTCTGCGGTACGGAGTTGAGCAACTTCTACTTTGATGTGCGCAAGGATGTACTGTACTGCGATGCGGCCAACAGCCCGGCGCGGATGGCGTGTGTAAGCGTGCTGGTGCAGGTATTCAAGGGCCTGGTGACCCACCTTGCGCCGCTGATGCCGTTTACGGCGGATGAAGCGTGGCGTGAGCGTTATGGTGATGAAGCCTGCGTGCACATGGAGCGCTTCAGCATTCCGGCCGAAGTGATCGGTGTGGATGAGGCCAAATGGGCGGACCTGATGGGCTTGCGTGACAGCGTAAACGCCGAAATGGAGAAGCTGCGTGCGGCTGGCGGTATTGGCGCCAATACGGAAGCGGCGGTTGTTGTACCTGCGACCTTGCCAGCGGCGGATGACCAGGAGTTGGTGCGTGATGTGTGCGGTGTGAGTGCGGTAACCCACGGGAATAGTGTCTCTGTAGCCAAGCATGACGGACATAAGTGCCCGCGTTGCTGGCGTTACTATGGGAAACTGGAGCAATCCGGCCTATGCTTGCGCTGTGACGAAGCCGTTGACCAACTGAAAGCCGCGTAAGTTTTGAAACCGGATATTGAAACCAAGGAAGTCTTCCTGCCTGCTCGCGTGCTGGATGCCTGTTTGAAGGGATGGGAAGAGGCGGATGACATGGTGCTTTCGCGTGCCGTGGGGGAAGCCATGGAACACGCTTACTGGCACTGGCGTTGGGTGATGGCGGTACGGCAGTTCCGGTGCCGATTGGTGGTCGTGCAGGTACGTGACGCGCGCGGTGTGGAGATGATGCCGCATTACCAGATCGGCGAGTTATTTACCCTGAGTGGCTGGCATCCGGAGCGGGCGCTGGCTGAGGCGCAAACCTTGTTGGCGGAAAGCGGTGATGGCTTGAGTTTTGATTTGCCGGTGGACCATGAAATGATTGCCGAGTGGACGCAGATCGCCAAGGTCTTTGATATTGATGAAGACAATGTGCTGGAGCTTTTGGGCAGTGCGATGGTGTTGCTGGATCAGGCTCATGACAAATATGTGGAAGAGCTGGGTGAGAATTTCTATGTGGCGACCCGCGGGCTTGAGCGTGAACTGGATAATTTGATAGCCGATGAATATGGCCGTTGGAGTGCCGAGACGATGCAGATCGTCGATAAGACCTCTACCATGGGGATGGCACAGGTTTTCCCGGAAGTGCCTGAGGGCATGACCAGTGCGGTGCCGCTGGTGTATCTGCCGGACATTATCGAAGAGTCTCAGGATGAGGATGATGAGGAGCATGGTCATGCTTAACAACCTTAAAACGTACGCCTGCGTGCGTACCTGTGGCTTGGCTGTGGCACTGATCAGTTTGCTGGCAGACTGGGGCAGTAAGGCGTGGGCGCTTAGAGCGGAACAGGCCGGGCAGTTGCCCGTGTGGTTGATGCCGGGTGAGATCGGTTTCCGGTTCGCGTGGAATCGGGGCATGAGCTTTAGTTTGCTGAATGACGTAAGCTGGGGGCCGTGGGTGCTGGGTGGTGTGGCGGTTATTGCGTGTGTGTGGTTCATTCACTGGCTGGGCGAGCGCGTGCACTGGATGCACCAGGTGGGTTTGGGCCTGTTGATCGGCGGTGCTGCGGGGAATGTGCTCGATCGTATCCAGCATGGGGCCGTGGTCGATTTTATTTTAGTGAACCCAAGCGGCTTATTCCCGTTCACCTTCAACATTGCCGATGCGACAATTACCGTGGGCGTACTGCTGCTGTTGCTGGACAGCTGGAAGAACCGGGCTTAGTATGTGGCCGCGCCTCGTTGTGGGCATTTAAGAGATTTAAGGGGAGACCTACCAATGATTAACAAATTTATGATGCCCGCCGTTGCGCTTGCGATGACCGTTCTGCTGAGCGCATGCGGTGAAGGCAAGATGCTGAGCATGGGTAAGAACCTGCCGGATGAGACTCGTGTAGTGGATGGTCCGACACTGGCGCTGCCGCCGCAGTTTGAATTGCGTCCGCCGCGTGAATCGGCCGATTACGAAAGTGTTCTGCGCGCGCAGAAGACAGCTGAAGCCCGCAGCCTCATCACCAACGGTACCGTGGCTGCCGCTTCGACCAGTGCACATGGTGAACTCGAGCCGGCTGCCGGCCCTGTGCCTGCCAGCGACAACTGGCTGTTACAGAAGACCGCGGATCAGGCCGGTGTAACGACCGATGCCAACGTGCGCACCGCACTGGCTGAATCGAAGGTCGCTGCTGAAACCACCCCCGCCAAGAAGGGCCTGTTCGCCCGTTGGTTTGGTGGTAGCGACAGCGCCGAGTAAGCGATTTGAAGACAAGCACGAAGCTGGCAATGACAGGCGCCATGGGCGCCTTGTTGCTGCTGGGTACAGGAGAGACGGCAATGGCCATGACGATTGAGAATTTTAAGCTGGATAACGGTATGAACGTGATCGTGGTGCCTGATACCCGTGCGCCGGTGGTGACCCACAGCGTGTGGTACAACGTGGGTGCTCTGGATGAAAAAGAGGGAAAGACCGGTCTTGCGCATATGACCGAGCACCTGATGTTCAAGGGCACGGAGAAGTATCCAATGGGGAGCATGGATAAGATCGTTCAGCGCAGAGGTGGGGTGCAAAATGCCTTCACCAGCTATGATTTTACCGCATATTACCAGAAGGTGCCGGTAACCGAGCTGGACACCATGATGGACTTGGAAAGCGACCGGATGTCGAACCTGCGTTTGACCGATGCGATCTTCCAGCCCGAGCGTAAGGTTGTGGCCGAAGAACGTAAACTGACGACCGACAGTGATCCGAACAGCAAGTTCTTCGAACAGGTTTTGCGTCGCCACTACGCCGGGAGCACCTATGGGCATCCGGTGATCGGCTGGGCCAAGGATATTCAGGGTTATACCTTTACTGACGCGTTGGACTGGTACAAAACCCATTACGGCCCGAACAATGCCACGCTGATTCTGGTGGGTAACGTGACCGCGGACAGTGTGCGTCCGTTGGTGGAAGCGACTTATGGCAAGGTGCCGGTCGCTGCGCATATTGCCAGCCGTACGATTCTGGCTGAGCCGCTGCGTAGCGGGCCGGTGAGCTATATCAAAGTTGATCCTCAGGTGCAGGTGGCCGGATGGCATCTGATGTACCGCACGCCGAGTGTCTTCCATGGTGTGGCTGGTGCTCCCGTGATCGTTGGTGAATCGACCGGTTTGTGGGTGCTTTCGGAAATTCTGGGAGGTGGTGCGACCGCGCGGATGTATCAGGAACTGGTGGTAAAGCAGCAATTGGCCGATAGCGCCAGCGCCAGCTACGACGTGGTGCGTGCGGGTGAAGGGACGTTTGACCTTTCGGTTCAACCCAAGGACGGTGTGCCTGCGGATAAAGTAGGTGAGGCGGCTGAGGCTGTGATTGCTGACCTGTTGAAGAATGGTGTGACCGAGGACGAGCTGAAGCGCGCCAAGGTAAGCCTGAAGGCCGATGAGATCTATGCGCGCGATGACCCCTTCACCAGCATGTACCGTTTGGGCATGTGGGTGACTGGTGGCGGTGACCTGAAAGATTTCAATCGCTGGCAGGACGAGCTGGACGCCTTGACCGTAGCTGATGTGAATGCTTTGGCACGTAAGTATCTGGTGCGTGATCAGGCGACTCTGGCCGTGCTGGCGGGCAACACTGCTCAACTGGGAAGCTTACAACCTACGAAAGACCAGTAGGTTTTTCCTAAGGCTGCTGATAGAAGGAGGAATCAACCCCCTTTTTCAATAGTTGTTTGAGGCTTACCGATGCCTGATGCGTCGCTCCCCGTTCTTCAATGGCCATGGTTATGGCTGCTGCTGGCATTTGCCAGCAGTCTGCTTTCGGCACAAAACGTGGAGGCCAACCGCAAAGCGCGTCAGGAAGGGTTCCGCCTGAATTTTTGGCGTATGACCTTTGCAACCCTGTTGTGGTTGCCGTTGAGTTTGCTGGAACAGTGGCCGACCGATTGGAAATTCTATGCGGCCGGGATGTTTGGCGGGGTGGCGATGATCATCGGCTTCACTATTCAGAACGATCTGGCGAATAAGCATAATGGGCGGGTGGCGATTCTGCATATGCCGTTGAAGGCCGTATTTGTATTTGCGTTGTGGGCGGTGGCCGACCCCGTAGCGCGTTCTCATGTATTTGAAAAGCCGTTGATCACGTTGGGCGTATTGGCGTGTTTGGCGACCATGGTATTGGCGTTGGCGGAATTCCGTAAAAATGACGTGAGCTGGCAGAGCTTACGGGCTGTATTGCCCATTGTGGTACTGTATGGAATGGGCGATATACTGGCACGGTTGACCGTGCAGCCTGCGGACTTGCACGAGCGCTTGGTGATATTTCTGTTCGTGGTGGCGGCGACGAGCTCGGTGGCCAGCTTGCTGATCTTCCCGTGGCGCCCGAAACCCGAAATGCCGTTTGTAACCAAGAATCTGCTAAAGCATTCTTTCCGTGCGGCGATGGGCAGTGCCGCGAACCAAGTGTGCTTCTTTATGGCGTTGGTATTGGGGCCGAGCCCTGCGTATGTGAGCATGGTGGGGTTGTTGGCACCGGTGTGGTTGCTGGTGTACCACCGGTATGCGGGCATTAAAGATGATGCCAATCCGCTGGCGGGCTCGTTGGTAGTTGTGGCGGCGATCGTGCTGATGTTCCTTGTGGCGTAACGGCTGAGAGAGAAAGAAAATGATGATGAGTTTACCGATGTGGCCTTTGATGGCGCTGGGCTTCAGTTTTTGTGGGGCGTTGATCGTAGGGTTTAACCACTATGCGAAAATTCCGGGGGCGAAGCTGGTGGTGTTGCGGCTGGCGGGGGTTTTGCCGCTGTCGCTGCTGTCGGTTTTGCTCTTGCCATGGCCGCATGACCCGATCTTTTATGGTGTGGCGGCGTTGATGGGTATCTTGCTCGCGTTCTCGGACAAGCTGTTGTTCGATGCCTCGCACGTGCATGGCGGGCGGTTGGCGTCGTTGTATATTCCGATGAAAATGCTGGTCGGGTTTGCCTTGTGGGGCCTATTGATGCCGAGCAGCGTGACCATGTTGCTGGCCGAGCCGTGGCGCGCGGTGCTGGTGGTATTTGGGTTTATATTGTGTAGCCATGCGTTGTGGGGCATGCGTAAGCATGAGACGAGCAAGGCGGCGATTTTGGCGGTCGTGCCGGTGGCGGTGTTGCTGGCGTTAGGTGATGTGGTGGCGAAGAGCGCTTTGGGATCGCCGGAGGGGGGTATGGCACATGTTGTTGGAAGTGCCGCGGCGTTTTTGACCGTGACGACTGGTGTAGGCAGCCTTGTAGGCATGGTGATGGCCGGTAAGTTCCGTCCGACCGCGCGTGAAGTGTTATTGAGCGCGATGTTTGGTGCGTTGTTGATGGCGAGTTTGTGCGTGTTTTTGGTGACTTTGGCGTTGGCGCCGAACCCTGGGTATGTGGGGGCGATTACGATGTTGTCGTCGTTCTGGCTGGCCTTGCATGGTTATTTTCATCATGGTGAGCGGGCCAATTGGTGGCACGGAGTGCTGTTGCTGGGTGGTGCCATTGTGGTGGCTGTTGGTGCGGCTTAACGCCCCCTGATTTAGTCGTATTCCGGCTGGGTGATATTGAGGCGGAAGACGCTGAGCGTGACTGCATTTGCCAGCCATTTGGCGAGGCGGTGTGTGGCTGCTGCGGGCCATGTAGAGAGTGGGGCAAATCCGTGATGAGCCAGGTGGCCGCGAAGTGCTGCGCGGGTAAGGCTTTTTGTATGGCAAGTGCCGATGTAGAGTAAACCGCCGTGACGCAGGAGGCGAGGAGCCTCGGTCAGTATCGTGCGCCAGTTGCTGTTGGCATAGAGTGCGGCAAGAACGAGGATGGCATCGAATTGGTGGGCCGGTAGTGGGATATCCTGCGTACTGGAATGGAGCGGATGCCAGTGGATATCGGCTTGGGGCAGGTATTCGACGAGGGGCACGTGAATGGCTTCTGTCGGGCTAAGGAGGAGGATGCGGGCGCTGGCTGGGAGTGGTGTGAGCCGCAAGAGTATGTGGATTTGCAGGCGTGCAAGGAGCGCATGGCTGTAATCCGCCACCATGGACGGGAAAAGGCGAGTGAGGGCGCGCGGTTTCATTGTACGGGTGCGGTGCTTTCAGGTAGAGTACGCGGGTGTAAAAGGGGTGTCTATGAATAACCTTTGGAAAATTTTGAGTTTGACCGGCGTATGTGCCGGTTTGAGCGTGATGGGAGTTATGAACGTGCAAGCGGCGGAGAAGGAATCGCAAATGGTAAAAGATGTAGCGGCCAGCCCAACGGCTGTGGTGGAAGAAGTTGTCAGTGACGGTGGTGTGACCGCGTGGCTGGTGCGTAGCCCCAATCTACCGATGATCTCGATGGAAGTGAATTTCCGCGCCGGTGCCATGCTGGAGCCGAAGGGTAAGGAGGGTATTGCCCACCTGACTGCGGCCTTGATGGATGAAGGTGCCGGTGAATATGATGCCCGCGAATTCCGTGAAGAGCTTGATGCCATCGGTGCCCGTTTTGGCGGAAGCACCGACACGCAGGACCTGAGTGTGAACATGACGACATTGAGCGAGCATAAACAGCGTGCGTTTGAACTGGTGGGTCTGGCTATGAACCAACCCCGTTTTGATGTGGATGCGGTTGATCGTATGAAGGATTCTATGCTGGCGGATATCCGTCAGGGCGATGAAGAGCCGAGCAATGTAGCGTGGCGCTTGTTCCGCCCGGCGCTGTATGGAAGTCACCCGTATGCCAACAGTGGTGAAGGCAGCCTTGCGAGCGTGAGCGCGTTGACGCGTGACGATGCCAAGGCCTGGCATGAGAAGTGGTTTACCAAATCCAACATGGTGGTGGCTGTGGTGGGAGATATTACTCCGGAGGAGTTGAAGCCGATGCTGGACTTGGCATTTGGCAAGCTGCCGCAGGGTGATGGTCGGGCTGCGATTGACCATGGGCCTGAGGTAACGACACCGGCGATTATCCGCAAGGAAATGGATGTGCCGCAGGGGACCGTATTGTTGGGCCACCTGGGTATGCCGCGTACGGATCCGGATTTTTCCGCCATGTTGCTGATGAATGAAATTCTGGGTGGGGGCGTGCTGACCAGCCGTCTTGGTGCTGACGTGCGTGAGAAGCACGGGCTTGCCTACGGTGTTTACAGTGTGAATGCGCCGTTGCCGCACAATGGGATGTTCTATGTGAGCCTTGCCACCGGGAATGATACTGTGGCCAAAGCATTGGAGTTAGTGCGCAAACATTTGAACGGTATTCGGAACGAGCCGGTGACGCAAGATGAGTTTGATGATGCCAAAGCGTATCTGATCGGCAGCTTCCCGTTGCGTTTGGATAGTAACAGCAAGTTGCTGGGGATGATCTCGATGATGCAGAGTGAAGGTCTACCGCGCGATTACCTGCAAACCTGGCCACAGAAAATGGCTGCTGTGACGCGCGCCGATGTGCAGCGTGTGGCGAAGAAGCTGATTCATCCCGACGCGATGGCGCTGGTGGTTGTTGGCCAAGGTAAAGCGCTTGAGGCGAAGTAGTGCGCGACCTATTTGACGTGCCTGCTGAAATGGAGTTGGAGGAGGTTGCGCCTGCTCCAGCGCCCGTGATGACCGTGACGCAGCTGGCTACGCAGGTGAAGAACCGGCTGGAAAGCGGGTTTGGCAAGGTGGTGGTGCAGGGTGAGGTCAGTGGCGGTAAGCTGCATTCCAGTGGGCACTTTTACTTTGACGTAAAGGACGAAGGTGCCGTTATTAACGGTGTGGCATGGCGCAGCACCGTGGCGCGCTGGCCGAATGTTCCTGCCAACGGTACGCTGGTAGTTGTGCGGGGCAAGCTCACGACGTATGCGCAGCGCAGTTCGTATCAATTACTGGTGGATAGCGTAGAGCCTGCAGGGTTGGGTGCATTGATGCAGCAGTTGGAAGCCCTTAAGCAGCGCCTGATGGCCGAAGGTTTATTCGACGCCAGTGAGAAGCGCGCAATTCCATTCCTTCCCCAGCGCATCGGGATCGTGACCAGTCCGACCGGCGCAGTGATTCAGGATATGTTGCACCGGATTGCCGACCGGTGTCCGCGTGAGGTCATTCTCTGGCCGGTGGCGGTACAGGGCACAGCGGCGGCCGGGCAGGTGGCGGCGGCGATTGAAGGTTTTAATGCCATGCCGGAGGGGAAGCGTCCGGATGTGTTGATCGTGGCGCGCGGGGGTGGGAGTTTTGAGGACCTGATGCCGTTCAACAGCGAGTTAGTGGTGCGGGCTGTGGCGGGCAGTGCAATCCCGGTGGTTTCGGGTGTGGGGCATGAACCCGACGTGACGCTGTGTGATTTTGCAGCGGATGTACGCGCGCCCACACCGAGCGCGGCGGCGGAGATGGTGGTGCCGGTGCGGGAGGATATTCTGTATGGCCTCACGCTGGCACAGCGGCGTTTAAAGCAGGGTTTAGTGGGCATGGTGGAAGAGCAGAAGCGTAAGCTGGTGTACCTGCAGCGATTGCTGCCCGATCCGCGTCGTCAGGTGGTGCAGGCCACCCAGCGTTTGGGTGAATTGGAAGAGCGTTTGAAAGCGACAGGGCCGCAGCGTGTCGTGCGTTTGCGGGAACGTTTGGAGAGTTTAGCGCGTGTATTGGCGGCGCATAGTCCGGATGTGCCGTTGCAACGGGGGTATGTTTATGTGACCCGCAACGGGCAGGCCGTGCGTAGTGCGAACGCGGAGGCCGGTGCGGTGCAGATTCATTTTAAAGATGGTGAACGGGAGGCGATTTTGTCATGAAATACGTATGGGGTTTAGTGGCGGCTGGAATGTGTGCCGGCAACGTGGAGGCTGCGCCGAAAGTGGTGCATCAGGCGTTGGAGCAAGGTGGTTTTTATGTCGCCACCGTACCTGCCGGCAGTGTGGTGACCTTGGATGGGATTGCGGTTGAGACGGGGCCGAAGGGTGAGTTGGTGGTAGGGTTTGACCGCAATGCCAAATCCAAAGCCGTGTTGAAGGTGTGCAAGGAAGGGAATTGTGAAGAGACCGTTCTGAATGTGAAAGCCCGTGTGTTCAAGACTCAGAATGTGACCGGTATTCCGCAGAAAACAGTGGATCCGGATCCGGCGGAGCAGCGGATTATGGAAGAAGATAACGCGGCGGTGAAGGCGGCACGTGATGCCGCGGATAAGGGGGCGCGCTGGCGTACGGCCTATATGGAGGCGTTTAGTTTGCCGATTAAAGCGCCAACCAGCGGGGTGTTTGGGAGTCGTCGGACCTATAACGGACAAGAGCGGAGCTGGCATAAAGGTCACGACCTTGCGGCGAAAACAGGTACACCGATTAAGGCCCCGGCGGATGGCGTGGTGCGCTTGGCGCGGAGCACATTCATGAGTGGGAATTTGGTGATGATCGACCATGGTGGGGCTCTCACTACCGTGTATGCCCACATGGACACCATGGGTGTGAAGGTGGGGGATGTGGTGAAACGTGGAGATGTGATCGGTACCGTCGGTACGACTGGACGGAGCAGCGGGCCGCACTTGCATTGGGGGGCCTACTGGAAATCTACACCGATTGATCCTATCTTGTGGGTGTCGGAATAACTCGACCTGAATAACAAACGGAAGCTCCCCCCATGTTCCGCTGGATAATGAATATTGTTGTGATGCTCTTGGTGACCGCGTTAGCCACCGATTACTTCTATGATGGTGGCAAGGGGTTTGGCTTTAACCTGCCAAATTCGGTTTACTATATTGCCGGTGCCGTGGTGGCGTTCCTTCCGGTGTTCTGGGCGATTGCGCACGTGTGTGGTGGATTGTTGCTGGGGATCGCCAGCGGAGGTGTTTTAGATGGTTTGCGGTTGGGGATTTTGCTGGGCTTGGGCATGGCGCTCTCCAAATTGTGGCCTGCCAGTTTTGGTTTGGCTGCCGGAGCCTATTTTGGGAATGGTGGCAT
>QFOU01000037.1 GCA_003241595.1 Pseudomonas fluorescens | reverse complement strand
AAAGTACAGCGCACGCAAGCCCAAAATGGCAAAGATATTGCTGGTAAACACAATGTACGGATCGGTCGTAATGGCAAAGATCGCAGGCACGCTATCCACGGCAAACAACACGTCGGCCAACTCAACCAGAATCAGGGCCACCATCAGGGGCGTCATGTAAAACGCCATACGGCCGGTGTTCTCATCCTTCATTTTTACAAAGAAGTGGTTACCGTGCAGTTTGTTGGTAACACGACCATATTTCTTGAGGAATTTCAGAACAGGGTTGTTGGCAAGGTCAGAGTGTTCGTCCTCTTTGGCCATCAACATCTTCACACCCGTGAACACAAGGAAGGCCGCAAACAGGTACAGAATCTCATGGAAGCTCTCTACAATGGCAGCGCCCACACCGATCATGATACCGCGCAACAACAGCACGCCTAATACCCCCCAGAAGAGCACACGGTGCTGGTATTCACGCGGAATCTTGAAGAAGCCCAGAATCATCGCGATAACAAACACGTTATCCATCGCCAAGCTCAGCTCAACAACATAACCCGTGTAGTATTCAATGGCGCTCTTAGAACCCATTTCCCACCACACCCAAGCACCAAACAAGCACGAAAGAGCAACGTAACCCGCAGTGGTATAAAGGCTTTCCTTGGCACCAATAACATGCCCCTTCTCACCGTTCTTCGGCTGACGGTGCAGCACACCAAGGTCAAGCGCCATCAGTACCAGCACTACGGTCAAGAACATCACCCACATCCAGATGGGCTTACCCAACCAAGTGCCTAAAAGCAGAACGTCCATATCGGTTATCCTCTATTCTCTTTATTAAAGTGGAAGTTTGATGGGCTTGGTACGACGCAACCAGCTCAGAATGATCCAGCGGGTCAGCGTCACACTGGTGAACAGGCTGGCCAACAAACCAATAACCTGTGCAACGGCAAAGCCTTTAACGGGGCCCGTACCAAAGAAGAACAGCACCACACCCGCCACAAGCGAAGTCACGTGACCATCGAAAATGGTACGGAAGGCACCTTCAAAACCACCCAAAATAGCAGCAAGCGGCTTCTTACCATGGTCAACTTCTTCACGAATACGCTCAAAGATGAGTACGTTCGCATCCACCGCCATACCCAGTGCCAATACGATACCGGCCATACCGGGCAACGTCAGTGTAAAACCGAGCAAGCTCATAATGGCAACCAGCAATACAAGGTTCACAAGCAAAGCAATGTTCGCGGCCATACCAAACAGGCCGTAGAAGAGGAACATAAAGACCATAACGGCAAGCGTACCGCCAACAATAGCCATACCACCGGCCTTCACGCTATCAGCACCAAGGCTTGGTCCAATCGTACGCTCTTCAACTACGTTCACCTTGGCGGGCAATGCACCAGCATTCAAGATAGCAGAAAGATCCTGAGCCTCCTCGGTCTTGAAGTTACCGGAGATCTGGGCACGTCCCCCCAAAATCGCTTCACGGAACACCGGCGCACTATACACCTTGCCATCCAGAACAATCGCAAACCGCTTGCCCACGTTCTGTGTCGAAAGCTGGGCGAACATACGGGTACCTTGGCTATTGAAGGCAATGTCCACAGCCGGCTGACCATTCTGGTCAAACGAAGCCGCCGCACTCGTGAGCAATTCACCCGTCAAGCTCGGTCGCTTGTTCACAATAATAGGAACTTCCCGTGCATTCGGCCCCTGCCCTACGGTTTCCATCAAGCGCAGCTTGGTCGAAGCCACGATCGGGCTCGTCACATCACTGCTTTCATCCACAAGGTGGAAGGTCAACTGCGCTGTCTTGCCAATGGCAGCTTTAGCACGCTCAACATCCTGAATACCGGGCAATTCAACAATAACCCGACGATCCCCCTGACGCTGGATCAGCGGCTCCGCCACACCAAACTGGTCAACACGACTGCGCAGAACTTGAAGCGTCTGCTCCAGCGCACGCTTGCGCATTTCATTCAGGGCACTATCGGTATAAGCAAGCTGAACTTCGCCATCAGCGCCGTTATTAACCATAATGCCATCGCGTACCAACTCGGCACGCAACAAACCGGCTTGGTTCGGGTCACGCAGCACAAGCTCAACCGAATTCGGGGCAACCTTCAAACCGGTGAAACCAATCTGGTGGTCACGCGCAAATTGCTTAACACGATCTTCCAGATTCTCAGTGGCGCGATTGGTCACATCGTTCATGTCCACTTCCATAACAAGGTGGGCACCACCCTGCAGGTCAAGGCCAAGGTTCATGGCTTTGTGGGGCAACCAGCTTGGCAGAGCCTCGCGCTGCTTTTCATTCAATACGTTTGGCAGGGCGTAAATGGTGGCAAACACCAATACGATCACAACAATCGCTCTTAAAACACCGGAAATCTGTCCCGAACCCATCTTAACTCCCCGCTACCGGTTAACTAATCAATACGCAACTAGCGCTTGGAAGACTTGGCTTCCCAGCCCTTGGCAGCGTCACCTTCCAAAATACTACGTACAGCTTCACGGGCTACGGTTACGGTCACACCATCCGCCAAACGCACGTGAGCAAAAGCATCCTTCAGGCTACTCACTTCACCAATCAAACCACCGTCGGTTAAAACCACATCGCCTTTTTTCAAAGCTGCCAACAAAGCAGCATGCTTCTTAGCGGCGGTAATTTGCGGACGCAGCAACACAAAGTAAAATACAGCAAATACCAGCAGGAAAGGCAACGCGCTCATAACAATAGCAGGCAAACCACCGGCAGTGGCAGCAGCATCTTGAGCGTAAGCAACGGAAATCATAAATTTAAATCCTTTATTATCTTCTCTTTCAAACAGAGGCCACGGCCCTGCCTGTCCCACCACCAAACGCCCCCACCATAAGCAAAAACGCCGCTTACGTCCATCAACAACGTAGCGTAACGCGCCGCCAATACCCCTTTAATGCCTCCCAACCATGCATGTTCCCCTTGAAAACACACATTTACACCCCATCTTTCAGATAAGTTCCGGATACATCCGGCTCATCCAAATTGTCCATTTCGTTCAAAAGGAGGCCGCCATGGCCAAGAATTCGCGCAGATCCAGAAACACGCGTAAGACTGAAAAAGAGATCGAGCTTGAAAAAGAGCGCGATTACTACACCATCCCCCCTAGATTAGAAGCTCCAAAATCGGAGGCCCCGAAACAAGATGACGTCACGGTAACAATCACCGAGGAGGAACTCCGCATCGATGAACCCGAAAAACCGGCAGAACCTCCGGTTATAGAGGTAAGAACAGTGACAACCGTTATTGTCGAGGAAACTCAGCCAACTCCTCCGGAAAACAATACCGCCCCGCCGCGCCAAACAACAACCGAAGAACCGTCAGCAGAGCCCGAAGCACCAGCTCCGGCCACAGAAAGCACCGACACTGTTTCTGAAACAGCTCACGCAGTTGACTCAGAAAACAAGACGGAGACACCGGCACCAGAGCCTGCGCCCCAAAAACCAGGTCTCATGAAAAAAGCACTGAGCTGGCTCAAGCGCTCTCCACGGGTGTCACAACCCATCGCAGCAACACAGCCGCAGGGCGAGCAGACAGAGGAGGACGAGTTCACTCAAGCCGCAGAAGAGTACATCGCCAACAACATGGCTCTTGAACAGCAAGCCACCGAAAACGGGGCAACTGAACAGGAAACCACTCCAAGCGAACCTCCCAAGCAGACAGAGCCCAAAGCTCCAAAAAAACGAAAGGCGCCGGAAGTTCCAAAAGTTCTGTCTGCCTCAGAACAACTTCGCACACCTTCCCCACTTCTCACGCTGCGCGAGCCAACCTACCGTTATGGCACTCGCAAAAGCTGAATATCGACCCTCCAACCCGGAAGCGCCCCGCGCTTCCGGTTTTTTTATGCATATTCCGTTACATATAGCTTACAAAATATACCTCATAACTAGCGCTTATCATTCTGAATGGTACTATTTGATCGAAACTTCACACGTTCCTTTGAAGGGATATTCCCATGAAAAACCCGATCATCAATAGCGTGGGTGATGCAAAAGCTCTTTTCAGCTCCCACTCCGAAATCCCGATCCTCGTAGCCAACTGCGAGGCCAATCCCCAAAACGGCGAAGCCCTCCTGCTTCTCGCTAACTACATCGAAGGTACCATCATCACCGCCGATGCTTCCGCCCTGCGCGAGCAAGCCAGACAGCTTTCTTTCGCAGCCGCGTAATTCGATACAATGAGAGGCGCACCAACGCTTCTCATTTTTTTGCCTTACTTCAAATCCCTACTTGTAAGCCTCTGGAATTTGGCTCACTCTGGTCAGGCATCAGCAGAACATTTCGCATATAAAAAACTTCCTCAAACTCGCGGAGACAGCGATGTTACATAAGCCGAATCAAGGAGACACCTCCCAGCAAAGTGCTTTGCCTCATCTCAAGATCCAGCCTCACACACGCTTTCTTGTCGGCCATGGTGTCGAAGCGGTTCAAGATGCCCTCAACGGCATGGATCGCGACATCATCTCGCTCGATAATATCAAGATCATCTACTTTTCAGAGAAAGAATACGAATTGTACTTCGCGCGTCAAATGTGGCCCATCGTCTTCGGGCCCACCCGGCAGCGCGAACTCGAAGAGTACACAGATGTCATCAACTATATGCTACGCAAAACTATGATTCGCCCTTACGCCAATCACATGAGCCAGCAGGACATTGAAAAGGATCTGAAACTCTGGAAAAGAGCAGTCCCCCACTCGCGCTACGCAGGCTGAAAAGCCTATTCAAACGAAAAAGCCCGGATATTGCATCCGGGCTTTTTTGCGTAGCTTGCCTACTTACGCAGCCTTGGAAGCCGCACCGCTCATATGAGCAATGATGTTGTCCCCAAAGGCCGAGCACTTAACCTCGGTCGCACCATCCATCAAACGGGCAAAGTCGTAGGTCACCTTCTTGCTGGAAATGGCGCCTTCAACACCCGCAATCAGCAGGTCGGCAGCTTCATTCCAACCCATGTAGCGGAACATCATTTCACCACTCAGGATCACGCTGCTCGGGTTAACCTTGTCCAAGCCGGCATACTTGGGCGCAGTGCCATGGGTCGCTTCAAACACGGCATGGCCGGTCACGTAGTTGATGTTCGCACCCGGGGCAATACCGATACCACCAACCTGAGCCGCCAGCGCGTCAGAGATATAGTCACCGTTCAGGTTGCAGGTCGCCACAACGCTGTACTCGCGCGGACGGGTCAGGATCTGCTGGAGGAATGCATCTGCAATGCTGTCCTTGATCAGCAATTTGCCGGCAGGCACATCGCCCTTGCACTCATCCCAGGTTACGATCTGGTCGCGGTATTCGCGCTTGGCCAGGTCATAACCCCACTGCATGAAGGCACCTTCTGTAAACTTCATGATGTTACCCTTGTGAACCAGGGTCACGCTCGGCAGGTTGTGCGCCAAAGCGTGCTCAATGGCAGCGCGTACAAGGCGCTCTGTGCCTTCTTGAGAAACCGGCTTGATACCGATACCGGATGTCTCAGGGAAGCGGATCTTCTTCACACCCATTTCGGTCTGTAGGAAGTTGATCAACTTCTTGGCCTGTTCGCTCTGGGCGGTAAATTCAATACCCGCATAAATATCTTCGCTGTTTTCACGGAATACGGTCATGTCCACGTACTCAGGATGCTTTACCGGGCTGGGCACACCAGTGAACCAACGTACCGGACGCAAGCAGGTGTACAAGTCCAACTCTTGGCGCAGCGCTACGTTCAGGCTGCGGAAACCACCACCAACCGGTGTGGTCAGCGGGCCCTTGATACCAACAAGGTACTCACGGAAAGCTTCAAGGGTTTCTTCCGGCAACCACACCTGTTCATTGTAAACGGTGTTGGCCTTTTCACCGGCGTACACTTCCATCCACTCAATCTTGCGCTCACCGTTGTAGGCCTTTTGTACCGCCGCATCGAGAACCTTCTGGGACGCAGCCCAAATATCAGCCCCAGTACCATCCCCTTCAATAAAAGCGATGATCGGGTTGTTGGGCACATTCAGCACCCCATTGGTCATGGTAATCTTCTGGCCGCTGGTCGGAGCCTTGATTTTATTGAACTGCATGGATTTCTCCCCTTTTACTAAGTTCATTTTTAAAGCCCACAGAGCCTAAACCCAAAAAAGGCGCCCTACCAGCGCCTCTCAACCCCTTCAGCAGGGCCAATGCTTAATGATGATGCAAACCCAGAATAAACTCTTCACTGGCAAACCACGCCAAGTCCAATACCAGCAACACATACGAGAACAGGAAGATCTTAAAGCTTCCCCGCTTCTTCGGGGCACAATCACCATGGTGGCAATGCGAAGCCGCCGTATGGCAATCAATACGCCACGCCACAAAGTTCAAAACCCCGCTCAACACTACACTCCCCACGGCAATCCCGATCAAAATGGAGTGATACTCATCCACAAACCGATACAGCGGGTTGCTCGCCAACACACCGGCCAACCCAATGGTGGTACCCAAACTGATGATCGCCATCAGCGCAGGAATTCCACAGCAAAACACATGCGGCAAAATCGAAAGCATGCTCACAACCGAGGTCGTGGCGCGCATTTTAGCAGTGTCGGGAGTCTTCATAGCCTTCATGTGGGTTAGCATAACACCTCTGTCAACTCCCCTAACAGAAAAGAACCCCTGACTAAAGCAGGGGTTCTTAACGTAAGCAAGGTTCAGCTACTGAACCATAATCGCAGCATGATGAGGGGCTGCAACCCGATGATCCAAACGCTGGTCAAGCGGAGCATCATAGGTGGCAAGCAACAAATCGTTCAGGGCCTCGCGTGCAATGCGCGTCGCACAGTTGGTAAAGGCGGCACAGCGTTCACTGCACGCAACCGGCCGAACCGAAGTCTGGCACTTAGCCTTGGACTGAGTCACGATCATATCCTTTCAAAAGTTAGGAGCGTTCCCGCCAATGGCGGAAATGACGCGTCCGGAAGGAAAGCGGGGTTTTGCAGTCGGTCCAGTCGATCTCTTTCATGGTTTGATGAAAAGAGATCGCAAACTCCTGCCAGAACTTGAGATTGAAGAGGCAACGCATCACGCAACCTCCTGCATCCGGGGCATAGCCCCTTCACATTGGCCACCGGCCAAAATTTCACGCACTTCCTGCCGCACCAATGGTTTGCAACCATGGCATGGCTTTTTGCCGGTTTCTGCTTTGTGCGTGTCGTAGAACTGTCCTACGGCAAGCTCGACATCAACATGTCTATTCATAAGGGGCGGCTTGCCGCAGGTCTGTCGATGAAGGTTCGCCCTATCAACGGCAGCCTGAACATCACACGGCCCGTTCTTCTGGCAGAATCGCTCTGCACAGCTACAAACTCTCATGGTGTTTCTCCGTCGGAGGGGATCTCTTTGGTAACCCCAGCTATAAACCTCTCCCCAACCGTTTCAACGCCAATCTTTTTAGGGTCTTAAAACCATAATTTGTTTACAACATATGTATCCAATTGAAACATATACACTTCACCGCAACATGCCCATTCGCTGCCGTCACCGCCCCGCCACACCCGCCTATTTTTCAATCAGAACCATAAAAAACCGCCCGATTGAGGGCGGCTTTTAAATTAAGAGGCATACCGGTAAAGCAGCGCCACACATCCCACACTCAATGGCGGAGCCGATTCTCCAGCAAACTCGACATTACCAAGCTGAACAAGCTCTTCTTCCGGAACCTGATATTTCAGCAAACTTAACGGGCGCCGTCCAAATGTCGTGCGCAGCAATACATTCTTCGGCTGGGTAGCCTTGATCGCCTCAAGCA
Organism: Pseudomonas fluorescens; assembly: GCA_003241595.1. Classification (GTDB taxonomy): domain Bacteria; phylum Pseudomonadota; class Alphaproteobacteria; order UBA2136; family UBA6156; genus UBA6156. Next base: position 14,135 of record QFOU01000037.1, on the reverse strand, counting down.
CAGCCGCACGGTTGAACAACATACCGGCTACAAATACCAAATCAAATTCCGAATAATCAAAACTCTCGCCCGCGGCCTCAACAACATTCCATACGCGGTCGGGGAAGAACCGGTTCAACCACATCCGTGACCACTCGCAGGCAGGGCGATACATATCAACAAGGGTCACTTCCGCACCCGCATTCACCATAGCCAAGCCAGTAAAGGGCAAAGCACCGGGGCCGATCATACAGATCTTTAACCCATTCATGTCAAAACCATTTTGCTCGAATAAGGCGATCTCCGAACCAATCAGCTTATTATATTCGCTCAAAAACCAATGAGAATCAGCATAAGCACGGAATTCTTCATAAGTCTGACAGTTGCGCTTCAATTCTTCAGCAACATCAGCTTCCATACAGCAGTACAACTCCGACCACTTTTCCGCAAAGCGGGAGCGGTAATTCTGGATTTTACTCACGTTGCGCAAATCGGCAACCATGTGAAAAGTCTCCGGCTTCAACAACGCCTCACTAATGTCACGACACAACGCGGCAGAGCGGGGGGTAATCCCTTCTTCCATAGTCCAATCGGCCAACGCTTTGCCATACACTTCAAATTGAGACCATACGTCCGTCATGACACATCCTTCTCGTTTCACACCCAGGGAGGGCACTTTCTAAAAGACCGAGTACGCCTCTCAACTACTCTTGGCAAGCATTTTAAGACCCGATTATTTTTGCGAAATCAGCTTCCACCTTGGTTATACGTATAAATACCAGAAAGGGGCCATTACAGCCCCTTCCCTTTTCGATCGCAATCGGTCTTACGCCGCTTGTTTCACCCCATCCGGGTTACAAATGCGCTCAACCACCGCTTCATAAGCAGGTACCATACGGTACAGCTCAGCCAGTTCAATACACTCATCATTCTGGTGCATGGTCGCAATCAAAGGTCCAAATTCAATGACCTCGATCTTACCCCATACGGTTTCCACAAACCGGCCATCACTGGTGCCACCACCTTGGGTCACATCAATGTCGAGACCCAGCTGCTCGCGCACAACTTGCCGGATAACCTCCAGCAATGCCCCGGGATACCCGTGATACGGATTGGATGCCGAACTCAGATTCGACACCACCGTGATCGGATTATCATTGGTGGAGTACCGCATAACCGCCGCCTTCACCATCGCATCCAACTGCTCGGCTGTATAAGTACCCGTGTAACGGATATTCCAATACACCGTCACACCCGCAGGCACGGTGCTGCTATTACGCTTGCCGTCCGATTGATAGTAAGTCACCTCAAGGTTGGTTTTTGCCAACCATGTTTGCGAATTGCCACCTTTCTCACGCCGAACAAACCTGAGCACCTTATCAAAGAAGCCCGGATTGTCCTTGAACACGATACGCTGCAAACCTCTCAACACTTTCGCAAGTGTCTTGGTCTGGTTCACAAACGTCGTTCCGGCCGCATGGCCTTCCTTGCCACCAATATGGATACGCCCGTTCAAGCTGCCCCGTCGGCCGATTGCCGCTTTGTTACCAAACTTAACGTCGGCACTCGGCTCAATCACCAGCACGGCATCCGGCTTGCGCATGCCTTCGGCCTTCATGGCCTCCATCACACGCTTGGTACCGTCAACGGCGTCCCATTCCTCGTCCGCCGTCACGATCAGGTCAACATCATAACCTGCGTAACGGGCGGCAAGGTTGCGCATGGAAATCATAAAGGCCGCCAACGGCCCCTTCATATCCACCGCACCACGGCCGTAGAGATAACCATCCTTGATAACAGCACCGAACGGATCAACCGACCACTGGTCTTGATCCACCGGCACCACATCAATATGGGCGATCACCAGCAACTTGCGGGTATGACCCGGCAAAACAGCCGAAGACTCCCACTGCACCAGCAGGTTATCAATGGTGTTGAATTTCATGCGGCGGATATTAACGGCCTTACTGACCGCAGCCTCCGCCGCAACAATGTCTAAAACCTTCCCTGCCATCTCTTCGGCATTAGAAGGCGCGTCCGGATGAACAGCCGTAAAGCTGGGTATCCGTATCATTTCAGTTAAAAGATCACGTGCCGCACCAGACATAGCGTCTTCCTTTCACACACGAAAAAACAATAAGAGATTACGCGCTGTAACGCGATTCAACTTCAGCTGAATTGCATACAAACTTATCGTAATGAGAGGCACTATCCTCATTGAGGATGTGTGTAAAGCCAAAACTTTCCCAGTGGTTCCGCAAACGGATAGCCGATTCCTCGCAGTGCAGGTTCATATGCGCATACCCCATACGCTCAGCCGCATGCTCCAGCATGGCCACCAACACACGGCTCATTCCCAACCCACGGTATTCCGGCAGAATATAAGTGCGACCCAAGGCGGCAACGCTCTCCCAAGTGGTGTAACGGCCCTCAAACATCGGCATCAACACAGGCTTACGGCTAATGGGGTGGATTCCCCCTGTACCGATCACGGTGCCTTCGGCATTCCGCAGAACCAAAAAGGTTCCTTTATTGGCAATGGTGTACCAGCTCTCATCACCTTTAAGCAAACTATCCAGATCCTTGTGCCAGTCCGCACGGTAATCGTAACCATACACGCTCTTGATCATCGCCAGACAAAACGCGCGCGCCTCTTCACCCGTCTTCACATCTTCGGGGTGCCACTGGGAAATGGTTACGCCGGCGGGCAACAGGGGGAGGACTTGTGTATTCATGATTCAAACCATCTACCCTTTTTAACCCAATATCAACGCCAATCTTTTTAAGGTTTTTCCGCCAGCAGCCTCCGCCTACAAAAAAGAAGGGCCTCAGCCCTTCTTTTTCGCGCACGCAGCTTAACGCATCAACGGAGACCACGCCGGATCGCTGGCATTGGTCGGGGTCGGCAGTTCGCGCAGGTTGTAGCCGGTCAGGTCGATCGTAAAGATACGGAACTTATCACTCCGGCTCTGCTGACGGCTGAATACCAACACACGGCCGTTCGGTGCCCAGGTCGGGTTATCATCCATAAAGCTGTCGGTCAGAATACGCTCTTCATTACCATCCGGATCGATCACACCCACGTTGAACTTACCTTGGTATTGCTTGATGAACGCAATCAGGTCACCGCGCGGGCTCCAGGCTGGGCTGTAGTAACGGCCTTCACCGTAGGTCAAGCGCTTCACGCCGGAACCATCACTGTTCATGATGTACAGGGCCGAAACACCGCCACGGTCAGAGCTGAACACGATCTTGTTATCATCCGGGCTATAGCTCGGCGAGGTATCGATCTCACGAGCATAGGTCAAACGCTTCAGCGCACGGGTGCTCATATCCATTTCATAGATTTCCGAGTTCCCTTCGTGGCCAGCAGTCAAAGTCATGGCCAGCTTGTTACCCTTGGTATTGAAACGCGGGGTACTGTTCAAACCTTCAAAGTCACCAATGATGGTCTGTTGGCCGGTGTTGATGTCCCACAGATACAAACGGGGCAAACCGCTGGCGTAAGACATGTAAACCACCTTCTGCAAGTTGGGGTTGAAACGCGGGCTCAGCACCAGAGACGTACCATCGGTCAAGCATTGGTAGTTCGCACCATCTTGGTCCATAATGCACAGCTTCTTCAGCAGTTTGCCGTCCATACCGCGGCTTTCACCAATGTGCACAATACGGGTGAAGAAGTAACCCGGTTCACCCGTCAACGTTTTGTAAATGTCGTCAGCAATGCGGTGAGCAATGTAACGCCAGTTGCTGGCGCTGTCGGTCAACGCGGTGCCGTAAAGCTGCTGCTCGGTCTGGGTATCGAACAAACGCACTTCCACGCGGATCTTACCACCTTCCTGCATCTTCACATTGGCGGTCACCAGCGCGTCGGAGTTAATGCTGCGCCAATCCGCAAACATCGGCCCGCTGGTGGCCAACTGGTCAGGCGTCTGAAGATAAGATTCCGGCTTCAGCAATTTAAACGGAGTGCTATTCCCAAGGTCACCCCGTACCACACCGGCAAGGTCGGCACCAAAACGCTGGGCTTCAGGGCTATCACCATGGAAGTTCGGCACAGCAATCGGCAACGGAGCCGCACCCGGGGCACTCAGGTCAATACGCACCTTGGCATGTGCAGGCGCAGCCGCCATCACAGCAAACATCAAGGTCGCAAGTACAAAGCGAGTCAAATGACGCATAAAAATCTCCTTATTCGTGGTCGAAGGTAACATGGCATTCCCCGCCCTCATACTCATTTTTGCCAACCGAAGCGGGGAATATCCTACCACCGTTGCCATCAAGTTCATCACTCAGCCAACCGGCTCACTTATTTGGTGAAAGTCAGGTCGTAATTCATAACAGTGCCCTTGTTAGCCGCCGGAATCTCGTACGGCGCACTCTGATGCACAGCCACCAACAACCCATTGTCAAAGTTCACGTTACCACTGCTCTTCTTGATGGTCGCCGCCCACCTTCATATCCGCACGGGTCAAGCCCTCCGGCGGAGTACTCACACACGCGCTCATACCCATCACCACAGCCGCCAATACCAAGCTACGATACATATTCAAACCTTTCTTATCTCTTCAACGTCATATTGAAATCAGTGTAATCCGCCATCCGCCCGGCCGGAATCGGCAACGGCACCGAATTCTTTACTGCTTTAATTAAGGAATCATCCAGCTTGGGGTTCCCGGTACTCTCCAGAATAGTTGCCCCCACAAACTCACCCGTAGAGGTCAGTTTAATACGCACGGTTACATCCAGATCTTCAATCTTGGCCCCCCAAGGTATCCACCAGTTCCGATTGATTTTCGCGGCCATCGCCCGCTGGATCTTCACATCCTCAGGTGTATTCAAAGACGCCGCCAAAGCTTGGCCACCCATCGCCGCAATCACTACTAAAGAAACTGCAAGCAATCGGTACATCTCAACCTCTACTGACTAAACGACATTTCAAAGTCGGCATAAGCGCCCATCTTATCCGCTGGAATCGGCAGCGGAATCGACTTCCGGATGGCACGAATAAGCGTGTCATCAAAGCTCTTGTCCCCACTGCTCTCACTCACACGCAAGCCCATCAGGTCACCGCTCGGGCTGAGCTGAATTTGTACCGTCACACTCAACCCACGCAGGTCTTTCCCGGGCGTGATCATCCAGTTCTTGTTCACCGCCATACCAATCGCGCTGTTCACACCTTCGTCACTCATATTGAGCTGGAGTTGCGGCCCCTCACCCGCCTGCTTGGTCGTGTCCGCCTTCACGGGCTGCGGCTTGGGAGAAGGCTTGTCGCTTTCTAAAAAGTCGTCGATGGAATCGAGGAAATCCTCAGGCTTCTTCACAACCTTAGCATCCAGATCATTCTTCACAACCTTCTTCTCGCGCGGCGTTTTATCCAGCACGGGCGGACGCTCCTTGGCCTCAACAGGGTTCGGCTTCTTCTCCGGGTCAGCCGGTTTTGGCTCGGTCATGAATTTGGTGGTCGCATCCGATGGCGGAATGTTCTTCATCTCCGGCGGCGGCTCTTTCGGTGCGGCACTATCCTGAGTGCGGATCTTCTCCGGCGGGGTCTTTTTGCTCGCGGCTTGCGGCTGGGGTACACCCACCAACTTCACCTGAATAGCAGGTGCCGAGATTTTAACACGGTGGCTCACACTCACGCTCAGCGCCACAAGCACTGCAATGTGGCCTACTAAAGACCACACCAGAATGCGCCGCATATTCGGCTGCTCACTCACGCGATGATGAAGAACGGCTGCCATAGTCTAAGCCTTAACCCCCAACAATCCTTATTCCGCCGGGTCGGTCACAAGACCAACATCCACCATGCCCGCAACCTGCAACGCCGCCATGATCTGCATCACGGTGCCGTAATCAATGTCCTTGTCCGCACGCAATAAAATACCGGCACTGTCGCGGCCTTCCTGAATCGCCTGCAAGCGGGTCACCAGGTCTTCGCGCGCCACGGTGGCACTACCTACCTGAACAGTACCGTCTTTCTTCAGCATGATCTCAACAGGCTTTTCCTGCTCAATCGGCTTGGCATCCGCCTTCGGCAAAGCCACCTGAACCCCTTGGGTCATCATCGGCGCCGCCACCATAAAGATGATCATCAGCACCAACATCACATCAACCATCGGCGTAATGTTCATTTCGGCCATCGGCTTGTAGCTGCTACGCTTCTTGCCGCCGCCGGAAGATCCCATGTTCATACCCATCGTCAATTCCTCCTAGCGACGGTTCGGAGAAGCCTTGCGGGTCGACTGACGCTCAAGCACGGTCAGGAACTCATCCACAAAGGTATCAACACGACCCGCATAACGGCCCAGGCTGCCAGAAAGACGGTTATAGGCCACAACCGCCGGAATCGCGGCAAACAAACCGATAGCTGTTGCAAACAATGCTTCCGCAATACCGGGAGCCACAACAGCAAGGCTGGTGTTCTTGCTCGCACCAATGTGCTGGAAGGAGGTCATGATCCCCCAAACGGTACCCAACAGACCCACGAACGGACCAACCGAACCGGTGGTCGCCAATGCCGGCAACCAGGCCTCAAGCGCTTCCAGTTCGCGGCGGGCCGTCGCATCCATCATGCGGCGCACACGCTGAAGAGCCGTACCATCGCGGCGTTCATCATCATTGGCCGCATTCCATTCTTCCAAACCAACAACATACACGCTGGCCAGCGGGTGGTCGCCCTGCTGAGGGTTAACCTGACGCGTAAAGCTCTCAAGGGTATGCGAACCCGACCAGAAGATGTCCTCAAAATCATCCGCCTTACGGTGCAGCGCTTTAAATTGACGGGACTTGGAGATCCACACCGCCCATACGGTCACCGAAGCCGCGAACAAGCCAAGCATAATGGCTTTTACAAAGATACCAGCCTGTAAAAAGAGGCCCCAGAAGGTCATATCAACGCTGGCAGCCATGTTTGTAGGTTCCATCGGATCCCTTACCTTTCGTTAGTCAAACTCGTTATTACAGCCAACCTACCGGCCCAAACCCCGCGCGGCAAGCTGCACTCGGCCTCGCCCGCCCTCTTTTCAGGCAGCACTGTGGCATTTCGTAAGCTTCTGTAAGAAAGCCATCAAAAAGCACGCCAGCCTCCCAACAAAAAAACTCCCCGAACAGTGCGGGGAGTTTTCCGATAAACCAGCTTAGAAACCGATGGCACGCCAGTTGATACAACCGTTCATACCAGCCTTACCGACTTCAATCGTGTTGGCGTTAATGATACGTGCAAACTGGTTGGCACGGGTCGCACCGTAGTGAGGCTCATTGATCATCGAAACTACGTTCATAATCGAGTGCGGGAATGGCGTCGGCATGCCCACATACACACTTCCCCCGGCAGGAGGACACGCAATACCCCACTGGATCAAAACCTGACCAGCCCAGGCATAACCGTTGTTAATATCCCAGTGGGCACTTTGGTTACCCGATACGGCCGATTTACATCCCTGCGCATCCGCAGCACCGTCACCCGGCGCATAGACCATCCCCTTACGACCACACACAACAATCTGGTCAACGCGGGCATTCACGGCATCCGCTTTGCCCTCCACGGCGCCAACAGCGGTCTTCAAAGCTGTCCACGTCATTTGGGTGTCTACCGAACCACTGGCCGCACGCTCTTGCGCATGAGCTTCAACACCAATAATCAAGGCAAAAATAGCAATATATAAAAATTTCACGGACATATTCCCTCATCAACTTCTAAACAACCTGAAAGCCTGCCCCCGCCGCGTCAACCTTCTTCCAACTAAACCTTTGCATTCGCCACAACATTATGTTGCAATATAACACACTCGCCTCAGGCGGGTTTTTTCATGCCGTCCACCGCAAGGGGGCGGTTTTTTTTATGACTATAACGGAGAACCGAAATGACCTTCATCAAAGCAACCGAAGCCCGCATCAAGGCTCAGCGCGCAACAATCTACACCGACGAACACGGCAGCACCGAAACCCGCCTCGGCGGAAGCCCCGCATGGCGCAACAACAACCCCGGCAACATCCGCCCCAGTAAATATAATAAGGAACAGATCGGCACCGCCTGGGGCTTTGCCGTCTTCCCATCCGAAGCCGCAGGCCTCCGCGCCATGCAAAGCCTGCTCTCGCGCCCGCTCTACGCCAAACTTACTCTGGAAAAAGCCATCTTCAAATACGCTCCCCCGTCCGATAACAACCCCTCCTCCGCCTACGCCACCTACGTCAGCAAACACGCCGAAGTAGCCCTCACCGAAATCCTCGGCAGCCTCACACCCGAGCGCCTCACCCGCCTCATCCGCGCCATGACCAAATTCGAAAGCGCGCTCCCCGGCACCATCACTCATCCCTAGCCACTAAAACTCAGTACAAAAAAGGAAGGTACCCACGGGGCACCTTCCTTTTTTTCATGCAAAGTCAAACTTCACATCATTCAATTCTCTCCGCCGGGCAGTAAGTACACGGAAACGGTCAAATAAAACCGCATCTACTCCGTCCAGCAGATAATGGTAATTCAGCTGGCCCTCGCAAACACCGCGGGCTTCGTATTCAGCAGCCAGAAGTACCCGCGCAATTTCGTCAGCAGGAAGTACGTCAAGCTCAATTAAGTATTGTTCAGCCAAACTCAGATAACACTCTTCACATTGGCACCGGGCATTTTCTTCAGCTTTACGCTGTTGAATCGTGGCCGCCCGGCGGGGCATTATCACTAGCAGCGCAAGACTAGCCAGAGACGCAATATTCATAACACTTTGCATGGTGGGAGTACCTCAGCAAAAGCATGGTTAAAGTTACAGGGAAAGGTTTCGCAGCTCTTATACGCCTCAAAAAAGAGGGCCACAAGGCCCCCTAATCAACTGAAATCATTCAGCACAACGCAGCCTAACGCCCACCTTTACCCATCTCGCGCTGAATATAAGCCGCCACAGTCGCGCCCAATTCATCCTGCTGGTTGGTAAAGAAGTGGTCGGCACCATTGATCTTCGCCGCACTGATGGTAATGCCCTTCTGACGGGTCGATTTCTTCAGCAAAGTTTCGGTGTCTTCAGCCGGAGTGATCTCGTCATTATTCCCATACAGTACCAAGCCACTGGTCGGGCACGGGCTCAAAAACGAGAAGTCATAAAGCCCGGCCGGCGGTGCCACCGCCACAAAGCGCTTAAGGTCCGGACGACGCATCAACATCTGCATCGTGATCCACGCCCCGAACGAGAAACCCGAAAGCCAGATTTCCGGAGCATGCGGGTGGTTAGCATGCAGCCAATCCAGCGCAGCCGCCGCATCCGAAAGCTCGCCCACACCATTGTCAAACACACCTTCGCTATTACCTACGCCACGGAAATTGAAACGCAGAACCGAAAACCCCATGCGCACAAAGGTCTCAAACAGGCGGTAGGTCACCTTGTTATTCATGGTGCCGCCGTGCAGCGGGTGGGGGTGCAGAATAACTGCAATCGGGGTCTCAGGATTTTTCTGGGCAAAGTATTTGCCTTCAAGCCGACCGGCAGGGCCTTGGAAAGTTACGTCAGGCATGGGGCACCTCAAACTTGGTTAGAAAATCTGTAACAGAATGGGCTGCTTATTGCACAATCCCGCAGCACACTGCAATAAAAATCGCATAAACTATTAATATGAAACACAATTAACATAAGTCAAAAATAACCACACAGCTCACTCAGGTATTGACGCCCCTCCCCGAACCTTCTACATATAAAGGGTATCGAAGCCATAGGCAGCACCTATCGCCTCACCCTAACTGACCGACTCTAGAAAGCAAAGGCCATGCACCTTTCCACCCGCGGACGTTACGCCATCATGGCGATGCTCGACCTCGCCAACCTGTCCAGCACCTCACCCCGCCCGGTCACTCTGGCGCAAATTGCCGAACGCCAACAAATCAGCCTGAGCTATCTGGAGCAACTCTTCGCCAAACTCCGCAAGTCGGGTGTTGTCGATAGTGTCCGCGGCCCCGGCGGCGGCTACATGATTCCCAAACCCCTCAACCTCGTGATGCTGTCGGATATCGTCAGCGCGGTGGATGAAGTGGTGGACGTCACCCGCTGCGGCTCCATGTCCGACCCCCACGGCCCCGCCGCAGGTGCAGGCTGCGTCCACGGCGGCAAGTGCAACGCCCACGACCTCTGGTCGGCGCTAGGCACCCACATCGAAAGCTTCCTCCGCCGCGTCACCTTGCAAATGGTGCTGGATAACGATTTCGAGATCACCGACGAAGCCATCGTCCCCGTCAGCTTCTCCTCCATCCGCATCGTCAATTCCTAAGCCCTGCGGCAATCCTTTACAACCGGCCCCCCAGCCGGTTTTTTGTTGCCTACCTTGCAGTCATCGTATACATAAATCTCAATTTCGATTCACCCCACACGTTAAGGAAAAGCGCCATGCGCAAACTCTTCCTCGCCAACAACGGCTATACAAGCGCAACCAGCGCCGACCACTTCATCAGTGCCCACTGGGCCGATCTCGAAAATCTACTGTACTCCGAAGATATCTTCCTCCTCGATATCCAAGGAAAAGAAGCCAGTCTTCCGATCAATGAACGCATCGAACTTTGCGACGCGCTCATAGTACTCCGGTCAAACAATTCGTTTGCGTTCGCAGAAAAAACCGCCTTCCCCTCGCCCGAATACAGCGATTGGATCGAAAGCGTTCGCAACTGGAAGAAGCCAACCATCATCATGGCCGACACCACCGGTTGCAAACTGAAGATCGGCGATTTCACGCATAAAATCGTGGCCACTTTGGCTACCGATGGAATGTTCGCCCAAGGCAATGTGGTCTTCTTTAACGAAGGAGACCACGACTTTTACCAAGCCCAGCGCGAGTTCATCTACTGCTCAACAGAAGGCAACCTCTGGCGTCGCAAACGCAGCGCCGAAATCCCGACCTACGACCCCATCTCAAAGCTCCTCAAAGCCGAAATGAAATTGGTCGAGAAAGACCTCCGCAAGCAGTCCTTCTAAGCGGCCTGCCCCGCAATTCCCTCCGGCCAACGCCGGAGGTTTTTTGCATCCCTTGACTTTCAGTCATTTGTATACCAAAAACATCCTCAGCAAATCACGTGCCATCATAGTCCCTCACACACAGGAGAGTCCCGTGTCCTTCGACCGCCTCAACCTCGAAATCCCGAACCAACTGGTTCACCACATGGTCGGCCAAAAAGGTGTCGAGCTTCTGCTCAACCATCTCGAAGCTGCCAAAAAGCTGAGCGATGGATCCAGTAAACTGCTCGTCACACTCCAACACCGAGACACCATCAGCAAACACAAACTTCCCTACCTCGGTAAGTTAGAGCTAAACGGCCAGATCTACCGCTCGAAAAATACAACCAACGGCCATGTCATCGTGGTGGAACAGCCCAATACAGGCGAGATCCGCACCGAGAACCTCTCGCCGGAAGGCGGTACCTACACCCATGCCGAGCTTCCCGCAGATCATCAGTCGGTCCACGTCAACACCTTCATTGCCGCCGACCACGGCATCTTCATCTCGTCGCAGTACGAAGACTACGGCCTCCCCGGCGAGATCCTCGTGGAATACATCCTCGTGAAATAACCCACACCTATCGTATTCATCAACTCCGGCCCCGCGCCGGAGTTTTTGCATTTCCCACCAATTTCACCTATATATCCCCCATGCGCACCTATCTCGATTACGCCGCCACCGCCCCTCTCCGCCCACAGGCTCGCGCACGCGTCATCGAGTTGCTGGACATCTTCGGCAACCCCAGCAGCATCCATGCGGAAGGCCAGGCCGCCCGTCTCGAGCTCGACGAAGCCCGCCGCACCACCGCCTCCCTCCTCGGCTTGCGTGCCGAACGCCTCGCCTTCACCTCCGGCGGCACCGAGGCTAACAACCTCGCCCTCCGCGGCGTCATGGCCCGCGCTCCCGGCAAACGCCTCCTCGTCAGCAGTATCGAGCACGATTGCATCCGCAACACCGGCTTCGCCCTCAACGCCACCGAAATTCCAGTAGATTCCCACGGCCTCCTCAATATGGAGGTCCTCACCACCGAACTCAAACGCGGCGATGTCGCCCTCGTCAGCGTCATGCACGCCAATAACGAGAACGGCGTCCTTCAACCAGTATCCGAAATCGCCACCCTCGCCCACGCCCACGGCGCCCTTTTCCACACCGATGCCATCCAAACCGTCGGCCACCTCCCAGTACAGCCCGACGACATCGGTGCCGACCTCCTCTCCTTCGCTGGCCACAAATTCGGCGGCCCCAAAGGCGTCGGCGCACTGGTGCTCAAACCCGAGATCACCATGGACGCCCTCATCACCGGCGGCAGCCAAGAGCGTAACCGCCGCGCAGGCACCGAAAACCTCCCCGCCATCGGCGGCATGGCCACCGCCCTGCAAGTGGCTCTGGAAAATCTGGAAACCGAATCCACCACCGCCCGCCACTTCCGCACACAGCTCGAAGCCGCCGCCCTCCAACTCGGCCTCACCGTTGTCGGCCTCGGCAGCCCCACCGCCCCCCACGTCATCCAACTCCTCACCCATGGCCAACGCGGCGAAGACGTGGTCATCGCGTTCGATCTCAAAGGCATTGCCATCAGCCAAGGCAGCGCCTGCGGCAGCGGTAAAGTGAAGGAAAGCCACGTCCTCAAAGCCATGGGCTACACCGCCCAACAGGCGGGCCAGGGCCTCCGCCTCAGCTGGGGCCACGCCACCACCCAAGCCGATATCGACCACGGTATCGCGGCACTCGGCTCACTTCTTAAAACTTAAAAGCACCCTCTCGGGTGCTTTTTTATTTCTTCTTCACCACAATCACGCGCCGACAAATACTCCGTCCCCACCGCTCGCCCATCACCCAATGCGCCTTGCACACAAATTTCGTAAAAACACGTGCAAAACCAAGGCGCATCGCCCACACATATCCGCCATCGCCCAAAATAGACATCATGCGGATAACATTAAGGAAATTATCGGGAAGCAAGCTTCACTTCGGTCCAACGTAAAATATACTGAAGCTCAGGCTTGTGACGCAAATCACGACCAAAAACATGAATTACACCAATAACTTCCTCACGCAATAACTCCAGGGTTGCCGCATCAGCTTCGGTTTTGGGGTACAGCAAAGCCCGATCATCATCCAGCATAACTAAATGATCCATAAGGCAATTGGCAATCTGGTTGCGCTGCCCACGGGTTCGGGCACGCTCATAACCATTCCGAATATCACTCAAATTCGTCAAATATCTCTGAATCTTAGCAACCTTCAAGCGGTTATCTGCGTCCGAGTGCATCTCAAGACTCTCCGGCAGATTCGTAACCACCGGGCACCAGAAATCAGCCGCAACTACCGGCTTACTTACTAGCAACATCAATGCGATAACAAGGTACTTCACCACGCTCATAGCGCAGTGAATACAGTATACCGATTAGATAATCAACTGAAAACGGCAACCCATTAAAGCAGCTCTAACAACTTCTCATGGAAAAGCGTTGGATTTTCCACCTGCGGCGAATGCCCAAGTTCAGGTAATTCCACAAGTTTTGAACCCTTAATAGCCTTGGCAGCTTCGCGTCCAAGTACCGGATAATCCCCCAAAGCATCCGCAACCTCCTTCACCGCACGGTTGGCTCCAGGCGCCGTTCTATCCTTCCCACCAATGATTAAAACGGTCGGAGTCTTAATTTTTCCAAGCTCATACACAACAGGCTGATTGAAGATCATATCCGAGGTCTGGGCCTGACTCATCGCCACAACCTCTTTTCCTTTACCCGCATACATCCCGGCCTGCATATCAACCCAACGGTCATACTCCGGCTTCCATAAGTCGTTATAATAAAAATTTAATTGGTAATTTTTAATGCTCTCAAAACTCGTTTTCAATTCGTTTGCATAAAGGGTATCAACCGTCGCGTAAGGCACCCCTTTGGCCTGCCAGTCTTCCAAACCGATGGGATTAACCAGCACAAGCTTTTCAAGTTGCTGCGGATACATGATGGCATACCGAGCCGCCAACATTCCTCCCATGGAATGACCGATCACAATAGGTTGCTCAATACCAAGATTCCTTAAAAGAGCATTGGTATTAACAGCTAATTGATTCAAACTATATTGATACCCCTTAGGCTTATCCGATTTACAAAAACCGATCTGATCCGGCGCAATCACGCGATACCCGCGCGATATTAAAACTTTGATCGTCTCTTCCC
>QFOU01000036.1 GCA_003241595.1 Pseudomonas fluorescens | reverse complement strand
GAGCGCCTTGCTTAAAGCCAGCTGATTCCCCTCTTGCAGCAACGTGGCATAGCGGCGAACCCGACCATGGAGAGCGGATGCGTATTTACGAACATGGACGCCCACCTTCATATCGCTGACGCCGGCTTCGCGCAGGCCGATCTCGAGGCGGTCTACCATCTCTTCCACTACAGCACGCGCCTTGCGGTCATCTTCCAGATTTACAAATTCCAAGGCCAACCATGCGCAGACGTGTTCGAACTTTGCCTGCTGCGAGGGTTCGTGCGTACTGGGGAGGTTAAATATATCGGGAGTTGAGGCTTTGGCGTTGGCAAATGCACCATCGACCACTTGCGAGGCATTTGGAGATGCATCGGCGGTTGCACGCCCGCTTGGTTTGCCATAAACTTTCAGCCAATGAAAAAACATAATTATCTTTCCCGATATGCCAGCTCTATGGCTTTCATAGTTTGTGCATTGTTTATCTCTGCTTGCGCGGAAACCGTCAACACCCGTGGGCAAATCATTCTGCCTTCACGGCTGGCGCAAATCCAACCCGGCCAAACTACACGCGACGACGTAGTACAGCTGTTGGGCAGCCCCAGCACGCAAGGCACCATGAATGACGAGCGCTGGTACTATATTAGCTCTAGCGTGGGAACACGAGCTTTCCAGCCGCATGAATTGAAATCGCGCCAGATCGTGATCATTGATTTTGACCCGCAGACCAATGTGGTGGCTAAGGTTACCCAGAAGAATGAAAAAGACGGCAAGGAAATTACCCCCGAAGAAGTGACCACAAAGACCCACGGACAGTCTTTGGGCATTGTTGAGCAGATGTTCGGCAGCCTTGGCAATGTTTTGACCGGCGAAAAGAACTAGTCGTCAGTTTCCGCACGCACGCATGAGCATCCCCCTTTCTCTCCGGCGCGCATTTAACGGTAACCAACGCGGGGCCATGTTCGGGCTTGATGCCCGCCTTGCCATGGTTGTGTTTGCCGTTATGGCCACCGTTGCCGGATATGTGGGGTTTGGGCGTATCGGCATGGCTAAAACCGCCGTACTCATTCGGGAGATTGAAGGTTTTGAGCACGCGCTGAAGAGCTACCAGACCGATATGGGCACGTTCTATTTGTTTACTCTGAACAAGCCTGTGAATGACAACTCCAGCCTTGAAGACCTGACTGCACTTTGGAACCGCGACATGGTTAAGACGGGATTCCAGAACCGCTGGCACGGCCCTTACATGACACTGGAGAGCCGGAAGAGCCGGAATTATGGCAACTGGTCCCTGTTCTATGCCCAAGGCGACCGTCGTAACTACTGCGCCACCGATTCGGACTGCTTTGTGTGGCTGAGCCTCTCCCGCGTGCCCGCCAAGACATGGGAAGAAATCAATGATTACTATGATACTGCCGGCGGTAGCGTGAAGGAAACCGAGCCAACGACATCCGGCAAGGTGCAATCGGACGGAGCCACCGACCCGCGCACGCTTATTATCAAAACCATTGAAAGACCCGTTTAATGATGACCAGGTTTATGGATCAGCGCGGTGCACTGTTTGGACTTGATGCGCGTATTGCGCTGGCTATTTTCAGCATTCTCTCGGTTGTAGCTGGCGTAGCCGTGGTGACCAATGTGGATGGCACACGCGCACAGGCCCTGGCCACCGAGCTTGCCGACACCACACAGGCGATTGAGAGTTACCACAACGACTTAAAGACCGACATCTTTCTGAGTTTGATGAGCCCTAACGGCAAGAATGCGTATCAGGCGCTGTATGACAGCGCGGTCATTAGTGAAGGCAACAACCTGCGCGCGCGTTGGAACGGGCCTTATATTCGGTTTGCGACCAACCAGAACTCCCGCTACGGCGCCATGAGCATGATTAAAGCCGGCCCCAACCACAGCCAGCCCTGCAATGCCGAAGATATTTGTTACCTTTACATTATTTACAACACTGTGAAGCCCGGCATTGCTATTGAGACCAATAAGATTCTGGATGGCGAAGGGGAAGCGAACCCTGACAAAAGCGGGCGTTTGCAGTGGGATCCGCAAGATTCGAATAGTGTGATCTTGTATTACCGTGCGATTCGGGCGCTTTCTCAGACCATGGATTACTAGGATGCGGGTGCGCGTCCTTTTACTAACCCTATTGGCAGGGCTCTTTGCCGCGAGTGTGCAGGCTGAGGCGAAGGATTGCGTGGTACTACTCCATGGCATGGCGCGCAGCGCCGGCTCAATGACGCCGCTGGAGTCTTACCTCAAGGCAAAGGGCTATCGTACCATGAGCCTTGGATACGCTTCGCGTTCTTCCGATATTGATAAAATTGTGACCGAAATTGGTCCGGTTATTGGGCAGTTTTCCCAGATGTGCGAAGGCAGGCTGCACTTTGTGACGCACTCTATGGGTGGAATTGTCACGCGGGCCTATTTGCATGCCAGCAAACCCGCCAATTTAGGGAATGTAGTGATGTTGGCACCGCCGAATCAGGGTAGCGAAGTGGCCGACTTTTTATTGAAGAACCCAATGTATGTGAAGATATCCGGCCCTGCCGGCCAGCGGTTAGGAGCCCAGAATGATGCCGCTTTTAATCAGATGCTGGGGAAAGTGGATTATCCGTTAGGGATTATTGCGGGAGATCGGTCGGTCAACCTGATCTCTTCCTGGTTTTTATTGCCGGGGGCGGATGACGGCAAAGTGACCGTGGAGCGCGCGCGGTTAGAGGGTATGAGCGATTTTATTGTTTTGCACACCTCTCATCCCACCATGCTTTTTAGCAACCCCGTAAAGCGGCAGGTAGGAGCGTTTTTGAAGAACGGGGCGTTTGAGCATACCGATAGCGCCTCCGCAAAATAACAAAACCCCGGTTTTGGCCGGGGTTTTGTTTAAGCTAAGGCTAGCCGCGGATTTTCTTGGAGAGGTTATCCAGCGTTTTGTTGAGATAGCCCACTTCTTCTGGCGTGACGAACGCTTTGGAGATGTTGAGGTATTCGTTGAGAATCACGGCGACGGGAGCCTCGGGGTTAGCGGTGAGCTCGGCAGCGCCCGCCCAGCCGAGGGCGCGGAGAACGGGATCGACGCGGTTCCATTCCCATTTTTCGGTGAGTTCGGCTTGCAGCATGGTGTGGTAGCGCTCTGCACCCTCGCCCGCTGAGGCCATGATGGCGCGGTAGAGCTTTTTATCGGCTTTGCGCTTGTTCAGCTTGGTTTCGAAGTCGGCGGCTACATCGCGAGCATCGCGCGGCATGATGATGGCTTGGTAGAGGCTTTGGACGGCGCACAAACGGGCTTCGGTACGGCTATCGCCAGTGAGGCCGGTATTTTCCGGTGGAAAGGCGTCTTCGCCGTTTTCCCAGTTAAATTCGCTTGTGTACTCTTGCGTCAAGGTCGTGCTCCCCTGCCCTTGCGGGCGTTCGTCTTTAGTAAATTCGTTACCTGTAATGGTTTTACAGCCGGTTAGCTGTGGATCAGAGAGATCACGTCTTGTGGACCGGTGAACTCGTGATAGACGCTCGCATAGCGCAGGTAGCCGATGAAGTCGACCCCTTTTAGTGAAATGAGCGCGGCATCCCCCACTTCCTGGCTTGCAACCTCGGAGCGACCGTTCTCGGTGAGCATATGCTCGATATCGGAGGCCATTTGCGCGATTTGCTGTTGGGTGACAGGGCGCTTGCGGAGGGCGGTGAGCAGGCTTTTCATCAGCTTTTCGCGGTCGAAGAGCTCTTTGCGGCCATCCCGCTTGACTACAACAACCTGTTGTACCTGAAAGCGCTCGAACGTGGTGAAGCGACGGCCGCAGGACGGGCATTCGCGGCGGCGGCGGATGGTACGGCCGTCATCGGAAGGACGGCTGTCCTTCACTTGCGTGTCATCGTGGGTGCAGAATGGGCACTTCATACTACTTTATGTGGTGTATTTTAAAGGAAAAGTCTAGTGGGGTGCCGAAATATAGGTTGGTGTGAGACGGTTTGGCTACAGGTGGGCGTAAGGATTGTAAACTCTCCTAAAATAGTATACATATAATTTTAGAACTTGGGCCAACGCCCCGCAGACCTTTTCTCTAGCCACTTTGGGAGTTACCTATGGCGCACTCTTATACTCCGACACTTACAATTTCTCAGGTCTGGATTGACCCTTGCGTGGATAATCCGCGTGTACGTGAAGGCCTGATGATCCTGTTTCCTGAACTGAGAAAGATAGGGCCAATCATTTTCTTTAGCGGCGATTACGATCTTGATTTCGATAGAGAATATGTCTATCCAGCGATGATCGTCATCGATTCGAGTGCCAAGATTCAGCCGACAGCGGATGAAATTCTAGCGGGCTTAATAAGCTATCGTCACCTTATTGTTACCGTTGACGAAGACAGTAGCAGCGGCGAATATTCTTACACGGTTACCCATGTCACGTTAATACGTACACATGAGCGCAGGCGCTTTACATACGTTATGGCCAAAGGTGACGCCAGAGACGTGGAGGGTTCGCAAGAGGATATTGGTATTCATCTTCGGGTGAATACAGAATACGCCGATGATACATCCCTCAAAACAACCATAGACCAACGTTTGAGCTTGTATTGACACCCTACACACCAAAGATAAAACCCCGCCACAGGCGGGGTTTTATCTTTTGAGCTTTTAACTTTGATAGATAGGATATTGGTCGCAGAGGGCTTCGACTTCGGTGCGGACTTGGTGAACCACGTCTTCGGAATTGCCATCGCGGACGGAGGCAAGGACGCGGGAGATCCAGCGGCCGATCTGGCGGAAGTCGTCTTCCGTAAAGCCGCGGGTTGTACCTGCGGCGGAGCCGATGCGGATGCCGGAGGTTTTAGAGGGTGATTGGGTATCGCCCGGCACCATGTTCTTGTTGGTAGTTAGACCGGCTTCATCCAGCGCTTTTTCGGCGACATCACCCGTGATGTTGTAGGGGCGGAGGTCGATGAGCGCGAGGTGGTTATCGGTGCCGCCGGAGACAAGGCGGAGGCCTGCGGCAGTGATCTCTTCACCCATGGCGGCGCAGTTGCGCACAACACTGTTGATGTAGGCTTTGTACTCTGGGCGAAGGGCTTCGCCGAAGGCCACCGCTTTGGCGGCGATGACGTGCATCAGCGGGCCACCTTGCAGGCCCGGGAAAACGGCGGAATTGAATTTTTTACCGATTTCCGGGTTGTTGGTGAGGATCATGCCTCCGCGCGGGCCGCGCAATGTTTTGTGCGTGGTGGTTGTGACCACATCGGCATAGGGAATCGGGCTGGGGTGGGCACCGGTAGCGACCAAACCTGCGATATGGGCGATATCGGCCATGAAATACGCGCCAACTTCACGTGCGATGGCGGCCATGCGGGCGAAATCGATGGTACGTGGATACGCGCTGGCGCCAGCGGTGATAATCTTGGGTTTGATCTCGCGGGCTTTGGCGGCGAGGCCTTCGTAGTCGATGGTGTCGGTTTCGGGGTCGAGGCCATAGAATTCGGCATGGAACCATTTGCCGGACATGTTGACGGGGGAACCGTGAGTGAGGTGGCCGCCTTGGTCGAGGCGGAGGCCCAGCAGGGTGTCACCCGGTTGCAGGAGCGCCAAGAATACAGCTTGGTTGGCTTGCGAGCCGCTGTGGGGCTGGACGTTGGCGTACTCGCAGTTGAAGAGGGCTTTGGCGCGTTCGATGGCGAGCGTTTCCACTTCATCCACCGCCCAGCAGCCGCCGTAGTAGCGCTTGCCGGGGTAGCCTTCGGCATACTTGTTGGTCATGACGTTGCCTTGGGCGTCCATGACGGCTTTGGAGACATAGTTCTCCGAGGCGATCAGCTCGATACCCTTTTGCTGGCGGCCGAGTTCTTTTTGAGTGATGGCGTGAACGAGTGGGTCGCCAACAAGGAGGTTGTCGTTAAAGAAGTTTTGCATGGGTCGGATTCCTTATTAGGAGTGGGTTTTGAAATAGAGATGTGCGCGAGAGCGGCTGGAAATTAAGCCGCGTGCGGGAGGGAAGTTTCGCCTACTGCCCAAACAGGAGTGCCGGAGAGGATTTTAACCATGGGAGCCCCTTTCAATTTATTGAATACCCCATATTGCCAGTAAAGCGTGGCGTTGGGGATGAAAAAATGAGGTTAGGCCCCGAATGAGGTTAACTTTCCGCACAGATTCGCGGCAGTTGAATACGTTTAGGCGATTTTCTCGACGCGGGTGCCGGTATCGACCGGGGTGGAGGGTTTAACCTGTTGGGTCACCGGGGCCTGACGCGGCGCTTCGGTCATCACCGGAGCACTCCGTGCGGCGGCAATGGCGGCTTCGACGCTTACACCGCGGCCTTGTACGGCTTGCTGCATCTTTTGCTGGATAGCGGCCATGGCGCCGGATTCAGCCTGCTCGGCAGAAAGGTTCATGCCATATGAGCGGAGAGCGGTCATCATGGTCCAGCGTGGGAAGCCCGAGTTGCCCGTATTACGAAGATAAAGGCCCAACGATTGAATTTGCTGAACCACCTGCGCGCGTGCTCCGCCGGTGAGCGTACTATCGGCTAGGGCGACCGCACTAATAAGGCCGCTGCGCTCGGCATCGGTAAGGCTACCGCTGCTGGCGACTTCGCTGATGAATGCCCGTGTATCGACGGGCACAGATAAAGCCACAGCCGAGGTGTTACCCCCTGCAAACTGGCTGAGTGCCCTAATATCCATTTGACGTCTTCCTGACTCTCTCATTTCCCATTCCGTTCCTCTCAATACGCTTTCCACGGCATTATCAAGAATCGTCACGAAATGGCCCTTTGCCATCCTGGCTGATTTTTATACTAACCGGCACGAGGCGACCTGACAACCTTCCGTATACCTTCCAAACACTTATCCCCACCCCCTGATGCACCCATATCACGCAATATCCGATATTTAGCTTTAAGACAGCTTTTGGTAAAAATGAAGGACCCCCATAGGGGGTCCTTCAGATGCATACGCCGTGTGTACGGTTAGGCGTTGGTCGACTTGGTGAGGTCGATATTCATATCCTTAAGGCGGACAGAGATGTCGCCATAGCCGCGCTCGATACGCTCGACATGCGTGAGTGTGCTGGTGCCCTGCGCCAAAGCGGCGGCAATGACGTAGGCGAGGCCACCGCGGAGGTCGGGAACCTCAAGTGCTTCGGACAGCGCAGTAAGCGGGGTTGCGCCCATAATCAGCGCACTGTGAGCATGCCCCTTATGCTGGAAGCGGCATGGCTGGCCAATGCATTCGGTACTAAGCTGGATGTTGGCACCCATGCGGTTAAGGGCCGCGGTGTAGCCCAAGCGGCTGTCGTAAACCGTTTCGTGGATCACGCTGGTACCTTCGGCTTGAGTGAGCAGCACGGCGAAGGGTTGCTGCCAGTCGGTAGAGAAGCCGGGGTAAACGTCGGTTTCCAGCAAAATCGGCTTAAGCTTGCCGCCCCGGAAGAAGCGGATGCTTTGTGGGCCGGTCAGCTCGAACGCGCCGCCCACCTTGCGGTAGTAGGCAAGAAAGTTGTTCAGGGTATCCGGTTGGACTCCATGCACGGTGATGCTGCCGTTAGTGGCGCAGGCCAGGCTGGCCCAGCTTGCGGCTTCGATACGGTCGCCCAGACATTCCATGTGGGTGCCGGAGAGCATTTCGACGCCTTCGATGCGGATCTCGCGGTTGGGGGCCACGAAAATGACCGCACCCATGCCGCGCAGCATGGTGATGATGGCGAGGATCTCGGGTTCGATAGCTGCATTACGGATGACGCTGGTGCCACGCGCCAGAGCGGCGAGGAACAAGCAAGTTTCGGTTGCACCGACGCTGGGGTAGTTGAGGTTGAACTCGGTACCCTTCAGCTTTTTGCGGGTAGTGGCGGAGAGGTGCTCGCGGTCGACCTCAATCTCACCGCCAAAGGCTTCGACGGCGGCTTCGTGGAAGTCTACGGCGCGCTTACCGATGTCGCAGCCATCGAGACGTGGGATCTCGGCCTTGCCAAAGCGGTGCAACAGCACGGGCAGCATAAGGATGGGAATACGGTTGGAACGGCTATCGGGCGTGGTGACCTTGTGGGTATCGATCGTGGTGGGGTCGATGAACAGGGTCTTTTCATCGCGCCACTCGACTTTGGCGCCCACGCTTTTGAGCAGGCCGAGGGTGATGTCGACATCGCCGATGGGCGGCACGTTGGTAAGAACGGTGGGAGAATTACCCAAGCAGGCGGCAACCATAGCTTTAGTTGCAAAGTTTTTAGCACCGTAGCAGGAGATTTCGCCTTCTACAGGGCGGCCACCGGTGATTTTATAAGTCGTATCGGGCATAGTATAATCTCCCTTTTCCCCTTGGTTTAGACGCTCGAACCTATGCGATTGGGAACCGGTATGCAATGGCTTGAGAGGCTTTCTGCACAATATTTAAAGCGTTGTGGCAGCAGGGTAAGGATGCGCACTAAAAAAGGCGGGAAAACCCGCCTGAAGATCAGCTTTTTACAGCTTTATTGGAGATTGCGTTTCAGCTCTTCCAGCTTCTCGGCGATTTCCAGCTTGCGGCGTTTGACCAGTTTCACGCCATCCCAGTCGACAACAGGACCGGAGGTCATTTCTGCCAGCTCGTTTTCGAGTGCAGCGTGACGGCTTAGGAGACGGGAGACCGCCTTTTCGCCCAACAATTCTTCGGGCATCGGGTGGTTTACATTGGTTGCTCGTACGTGTGCCATTGGCGTTTCTCCTTTGGTTGTGTTTCAGCACGGCAAGCTGATGACCTGAGCTTACGCCCCTGACTCTCCCCGTCCATGCCTTATCTCTGCAACACTCTTATGTTTTTAGGTCACAAACCGGCCTAACAGACCGGCTCTGCGTGCAAAATAACGTATGCATTCGCACGAAAAAATTTTCATTTTTTAAGGATCTTACGAGGCGAAGCGGGGCAACTTACGAGTTGCCTGACATCCACTAGATGGTTTCGAACATCTGATGTTCCCAT
This sequence comes from Pseudomonas fluorescens, assembly GCA_003241595.1. GTDB lineage: Bacteria > Pseudomonadota > Alphaproteobacteria > UBA2136 > UBA6156 > UBA6156. Next base: position 3,476 of record QFOU01000036.1, on the reverse strand, counting down.
GCGGCAGCAAGAACCTTGCGGCAGAGGGAGGCGTCCGGCGAGTGGTCGAACTGGCTGAAATCCGGCGTTGTGGTAAAGGCGGCTGCGAACGTCCCCATAGGCACGAAGAACACCTGGGCCGGACGGAAGGCGGCGCTGCGGAACGCACTGCGATAACCTGCGGCGCGGAGGTCGAGTTCGGCATGGAGGCGTTTGGCGATGCTATCCATTACAGCGGCAGGGAGTTCGCTAAGCGGGCGGCTAACTTCGAGTACCCAGATCGGCTGGCGGTCTGGGCAGTTGTGGCCGAGAAGAACCTCGCGGACAAAGACCCCCTGCCCTTGCAGCGCGCTATTGATATTAGAGACGGCTTCGAGCAGCGCATCTTCGCGCAAGGCTTCGCCGAGGCCATTTAATTTAACAACCGGGCCTTTGGCGATGACTTGCAGAGGATCGGTACTGAGCACACGCACCACCATGCCGGTAGAGACGCCGAGCAGGCCGGAGAGGCTGCTGATGATAACGCAGTATTCGTGCCCCACCTCGAGCTGCCCCACATAGAAGCGGCGGTAGCTACGTGCAAAGCGGCCGGCGGGGTCGATATCTTCCACCGGTACGAACTCGTAGAACATCTGGCCATCCATCTGCATGGTAAGGCGCTGACGGATGTTGATATCGTCTTGCCAGGCCTGGAAGCCATTCGGTTGATACATCCATTGCACCCAGCGCACTTGTGGGAGGCCGTGAAGGAGATAACCGAGTTCGGTACGTTGCAGGCCGAGGTCGTAATGGTTAAGGGCCAAGACTTTCAGATTCGGGACGAGTTCGCGCAGAGCGACAAAGCGGCCAGCTTGCTGAGAGACGTAAAGGCAGAAATCGATAAGTGTGCGCGGGTTGCTGACGAGGACTTCGACGTCTTTGCCGTTGGCTTTCAGGACATCCTGCATTGCATTAAACCACTGCCAGCGGCTGCCACCACGCGGGAGGGAGCTGGTGAGCGGGAGCGCCTTACGGGATTTCCAAGGCAGGAATGATGAAGCAGGCGATGCGGATTCGATAAGTTCGTGCCAGCCTTTGAGGGGTACGGGCATGGTTTGGCCAACACCAGCTTCCAGCTTGGTGGCCTCTTGCTCGTACAGGTAAAAGAATTTGCCGGTGAGAGGCACGCCCTGTTGGAGTAATTTACGGCGGAAGGTTTCTTCTACAGAGATATGGTCCTTAAGAGCCGCTGCGCCGACAGGAAGTGGAGTACCGCGCCAAAGTGTTGCCGCAACCGGCTTACCTTTAGTGACGAGGTTGGGGCTTTGCAGAACCTGCAAAGGCGCAAGGCCCTGCTGCGGAAGCATTTTGGCCAAGCTTTCCATAAACACGCGCGGGCCTTGGACAGGAACAGCGCGGCAGAAGCCTTGGTAGAGGATATCGAAATCTTTAAATCCACCCAGACGGCTTAGACCCAACTGGTTGAACAAGCTACAGCCCGTGCCAACCTTAAGCAGGTTGCGCAACAGGTTTTGCTGGGCCGCAGTTGTTACGGCGAGGTTCGGTTTGATCGCCATGGATTAGCCCACCCACTCCACGACACAGTCTTCCTGCACCTTGAGCTGGCACGCGAGGCGGCTGTCGGCAAATACCGATGGCAGGGTTTCCAGCATAAATTCCTCGTCGCTCTTCATAGCGGGGAATGTACCACTCTTTACGCGTACGTGGCAGGTGGCGCACACGAGATTGCCTCCACAATCGCCAAAGCCGAGTTCATCCAGCCCTGACATGGTCGCGCCGATGAGCACGTTCATGTTGGTGGGAACGTTTGACTCGTACGTTCTCTCTTTGTAGAGGATGGTCACTTTAGGCATGCTGCACCGTTACGCTGATGCGCTTGCACATGCAAGGGAAGAAGCATAGGCTTACCTGCATGTTCAGCCACCCGTTCTCATACGTATTAGTCGCCACGTTTTTGGCAGCCGTGACCACCATGGTACTGGGAGTGGCCGGTTTAGGAAAAAGCGATAAAGGCACACACGATGCCAGCCGCAGCACCCGCTTAATGGCGCTGCGCGTGGGGCTGTGTTTTGTGCTGCTTATCGAGATCATCATTTATATTCTTTACATCAAATAGGTTTTAAAAACCTGCAGGCCGCGCGGCACCTTAGGTGCCGCTTTTGCTATTTGGTTTTAGCGGGCGACTTGGCGGAAGCCTTTTTAGGATTGGCTTCGCGGCGGGCTTTAACGCTGGCGCGTGTTGCTGTTTTGGGAGCGTGCAGTTGCGGCGGCTTGGCGGCCTCCAGCAAGGGCAGACCTGCGGCAAAGTCGTCCATTACCTTCTCGTTATACATGGACGCCAGCACGCGGAGATCCGGCTGCGGTTTGGCGAACAGCCAGCCTTGGCCAGCGCCGACGCCGAGTTCTTTCAGCACTTCCATGGTGGCTTGGTCTTCGACGAATTCGCCGATGGTTTCGATACCCAGACCATCGCAGAGTTGTACCATGCTCTTCACGAACAGGCGGTCGTCGGCGTCGTTGACGAGATCTTTCACGTATTCGCCGTCGATCTTCACTAAGTCAACATCCAGCACCTTGAGGTAACGGAAGCTGGTGAAGCCGGTACCGAAGTCATCCAGTGCAAAGCGGAAGCCCATTTCGCGCAGCGAATTGATGAAGTTGCGGATGTCATCGATATCGCGCATTTGGGCGGGATCGTGCAGCGCCATCGTTTCGGTGACTTCGAAAATGATGCGGGTGGGGTCGATGTTATAGTCCATCATCAATTGGCGCAGTTTGGGAACGACAGCGGGGTCGCCCAATGTACGGCTGGAGAGGTTGATGGAGACATCCACCGCGACACCTTCCGCCATCAGCGCTTGTTGGGTAATGAAGACGCGGCGCACCACAGCGAGGTCGAGCTGTTGGATAAGGCCAAAGTGTTCGGCGGCATCGATGTACAGTGCGGGACTCGCGACCTTGCCTTGTTCATCGTAAATGCGGAGCAAGGCTTCAAATAAAGGGCGCGGTTTTTTATGCGCAGGAACGATGGCTTGGTAGTGCATTTGGAATTCATCGTTCTCCAAGCAGTAACGCAGGCGATCAACCCACTTCAATTGCGCGCGGACGGAGCCGACGGTTTCGGATCCGGCGTCGGAGGCATCAACGAACAGGCGGTTACGGCCCATGTCTTTCGCGCGGTACATGGCGAGGTCGGCGGACATGATGAGGTGGTCGGCCCCCTTATCATCCTGCGGGTATTGCACCATACCGACCGACATGGTGACGGTGAGGCGTGTGCCGTTGTATTCGACGCCGAAGGCTTTGATGCGCTCGATCATCCGTTGCACTTTTTGGGCGGCGGATTCGACATCGATATTGTGCATGATGATGCTGAATTCGTCTCCCCCACGGCGGGCGACGATGTCGGTGCTGCGGACGCTGTCGCGCAGGATCTCGGCGACGCCCAAGAGAATGCGGTCGCCGGCTTCGTGGCCGTGGGTGTCGTTCACTTCCTT
>QFOU01000035.1 GCA_003241595.1 Pseudomonas fluorescens | reverse complement strand
AATACATATCCCACATCCGAACTTCCCCACGCGTAGGACATAATTTCATACTTCGAATGCAAAAAATGCGTCATAAATGCATTTTAAGCCATATAAATATATAACGAAAGAGCCTTAAGCTCCCTACTCAAACCCCGCCAGCTAAGCCGGTTAAAGACCCGGCTTAGGAATGATGCCACTCAGGTTTTGCAGAGGGCCAAGCGGCGTTTTCTGACTTTCACTGGTCGCAATTTCCGGCGTACCATTCCACAACTTGTAAACAACCTTTTCATCAACCAACACAAGGGTTGCTTGGAATTCCCAACCCGTAATATCGGTATGTTTTCTAAATCCAAACAAGTCCGCTGCAACGTTCCCATTACGTTTGTTATTCACGGTACGTACAACCACTACATACGCGCGGCAAGCATCCTGTGCCGAAACACACGTGCGCACACCTTGTGGCAGATCTTCATAACGGAAGGCCGACCCAAACAGGTTACCCACGTCCACATAATTCAAAATTCGCACGTTGGAATTTCCTTCAGGCGTAAAACCAAGCGCCTTTAGATCCTTATGCTGAGTTTTATTCAGTTCCACACCCGCAAAGGCTTTTTGGGCATCTTCATAACTGCCCCACTTGCTCTTACTTTGCGTTGCCGTGCTCGGTAATACAGTACAACCAGTTACGGTCGCAGCTGCCGCGACTACCATAATCAAGCGGCAACACGTGGTCATAAACTGTGTGGCCGTAAACGAAAGGACTTCGGCAAGGCGGCGGTCGTGGTTAATCGTAAGTTCCATGGTGGTATTCCTCGTATAACCTTATACAAGCCCGCACTATGCTGCACCGCACGGAAAGCCTTAATATGCATGCTCGTAGAAATTTTTATGTTTACAAACCCTTGATGAACTTCACTTGCTGCACTGCACGTCTATTTTTATCTAAATTCCTAACATCCGCTCTTCGCCCCCCACCGTTGCGCTGCACACAGGCCACGCTCCTCGTCAAAAATCTGTCTCAAGCCTGACAAAGCGACTTCAAACTGATACATTAACCAACATGCTGACTGATATTCCTGCGATTCCCTTGATCGCCTTCGACCTCGACGGTACCCTTGCCGATACTGAATCTCTCTCACTGCCCTCCGCAGTCGCCACCGTGCAAGGCTTTGGCGTACCTATTACACTCGAATACTGGTACGAACATCTGCATGGCCTTGCGGGCCAAGCTTTAATGGATGAGATCGAACGTCGCTTTGGTATCCGTATTATCTTTGCTGAATACCTCGCGCGCCGCGCCGAACAAATGCCCAACCTCTTTGCCAACGGTGTCCAACCTGCTCCCGGCATGCTGCAAGCCCTGCGCAATCTGGTGGTCGCAGGTCGTCAGGTCTGTATCTGCTCTAACAGTACGCCCGAACGCATCGGCCTCACGCTAGAAAGCATTACCGGCCAGCACACCGCCGGAATGAACCTCCCCAATCTGTTCGGTGGTCACATCTTTTCCGCCACCGGGTCCGATGGCCAAGGCAAAGCCAAACCATCTCCAGATGTTTACCAGAAAGCAGCCACTTACTACGGCGCCAACGCCAACCTGTGCGTAGCTGTAGAAGACTCACCCGTGGGCGTGGCCGCAGCGGTTGGCGCAGGTTTTACGTGTTTTGGCTATACAGGCTTATCACATAAAGGCGAATCCGACGCCCAAAGCCTGAAAGAAGCCGGCGCACACGCCACCTTCCACCACTGGGATGATTTCATTTCCCTACTCTCCTCGGTAAAAATCTAGCTTGACGCCCCGCCACGCATCTTGCATAAGGCACGGTATCAAATGACTCTGCCTTGAACGACAGTTGGATTTGAGGGTGATTAGCTCAGTGGTAGAGCACTACATTGACATTGTAGGGGTCACAAGTTCGAACCTTGTATCGCCCACCAGATATTCCAAAGCCTCCCAAGTGGAGGCTTTATATTATTAATAAGCGGCCCCTTCAGGCCGCTTATGCTTCGAAGTTAAGGAGTCAACACTACTGCGCGCTGATATTCCCTTGCGCATCAATCATCACATTGCGCTTTTTACCATCGACGGTCGCCGTACCGCGCCAGGTTCCATTGCTATCACTGGTCAGGTTGGAGACGTTGGTATAACCCTTGGTACGGAACTGAGCCGTAGCTTGCTCACGCGTGAGCAAACCGCCCGCAGCCGGAGCAATCGCATCACCACCCACGGTAGCGTTACCAGAAGTCTGATCGGTCGTGGTAGTCGTACTACGCTTCATACCTTCGGCAAATGTCGGCGCAACAGCGAGGGTCGTCACGGCCAATGCGGCCATCATATAAGTCAGTTTCATTGTCTGTCCTTCCATGTTTTGTTAACAGGCGGAGGGCTAAACTCCCACACGTCGGAAGGTTCCGCCGGTAAGCTGGCTGTTACTTAGGAACAAACACTTTTACTGCGGCCTCACGTACACGAAACACCGCCGGCGTCTGGGTCACGATTTCGCCATCCGCGTTCACATCCATAGGCTTACGGGTATAAAGCTCAAATTCCGAAACACGCAGACCCCGGACCGTCGGCCATGCCGCATGGGTTCCAGTACGCAACATCGGTAACAAGGCGAGTAATTCAGCCATGTAGGCCAGTTCCAGACTATAAACATCCAGCTTACCGTCATCCGGCGCAGCATCGGCCGCCACCTTCATGCCCCCACCATAATAATGACCATTCCCGACTGCCACCTGCAAGGTTTTGACATGATCTTCTTTGCCAGCGTACGCCAGCGTCGCATGGAAAGGACGAATCCTTAAAAGTAGCTTCAATGCCGTTAACGCATAGCCTAACACCCCGTAACGCGCTTTCGCTTCCCGTGTCAGATTCTTGGCAAGCTCGGCACTGAATCCCACGCTCGCCACATTGAAGAAAGGCTTGCCGTTTACTTCGCCTAAATCCACCGGACGCAACGCACCCGACAGAATTACCTCCATCGCCGCTTTGATGTCGTTCGGAATCCCCAACGTCCGGGCCAGATCATTCGCGGTTCCCAAAGGCAAGATGCCCAGCGGCAGTTTATGGGCAATCAGCCCGCGCGCAGCGGCATTCATCGTACCATCACCACCACCAATGATCACACGTTCCACCCGATCAGCATATTCGTCAATGATGGCACTGGCATCCAGTCCCGGTTTTAACTTCACAAGAAAACAGCCGATGCCATGCTCTTCCAGCATGTGCTCAACAGTATCGGCATAACGTCCGCCCAAACGGGCTTTTCCATTTAAGATTACAAGGGCTCTACGGTGCGGCATATCTTATCTTCTATACTCTTTCTTACGGGGACAGATTTATACGCGGTAACGCAATACCCATGCAGGCGTTCCCCTGACACAAAGCCAAGCACTTGCCGAAACAACTAAAAACAGGAAAAGGTTGCCCCTCTCGCCCCCGCCCGCTACACTTCCGACAAATCAAAAAATGGGGGAACTATTCATGCGTACATCTGTCCTAACCCGCAATCCACACGCCACATTGGCGGCCTTAGCCATGACGGCGACCTTCCTGCTTGCCACGGCCGCCCACGCACAAGAGACGCCCTACCGTCTCGGCACCACCGTTCCCGCCAGCCTGACCTTTACCGATACCGACGGCAAAGTACACACCATGTCTCAGTTCCGCGGTAAACCCGTAGTGCTGGAATGGACAAACCCCGGCTGCCCCTTCGTACAAAAGCATTACAAGAGCGGCAACATGACCAAACTTCAAGCCGACGTCACCGCAAAAGACATTGCCTGGATCACTGTCAATAGCAGTGCGCCTGGCAAACAAGGCTACATGGATCCCAAGACCGCCGCCGCAGATGCGAAAAAGCAAGGCTACAACTCCACCTTTGTGGCACTGGATAGCGAGGGCAAACTCGGCAAAGCCTTCGGTGCGGAAACAACACCCCACATGTACATCCTGGATGCCACGGGTAAACTGGTCTACATGGGCGCTATCGACAGCATCCCAAGCTTCAGCGCCGACGATATCGCGAAAGCCGACAACTATGTCACCAAGGCCCTCGCCGAAATCCAAGCCGGCAAGCCCGTCACCACTGCCCAAACCAAGGCCTACGGCTGCAGCGTGAAATACTAAGGCAACCCCCAGAAAAAAGCCCCCACGGGGGCTTTTTTTGGTAAGCTCTCTCCATGCTGACAACTCTTCTCGCCTTTACCACGTTCCTGCTCGGTCTTGCCGCCGGTGCCGCTGCCATGTTCGTCTACAATCGCCACCAACAGGCAGGCACCCACACCGGCCTGCGCGATACCTTCAACGCACTCGCCGCCCAAGCCCTGCAAACCAATGCCGAACAATTCCTGCAACTGGCGAACGAAAAGCTGGAACAAGCCCGTCAGGCCACCTCGCAAGAACTCACTGGCAAGCAAAGCCTCATCGACCAACGCCTCGCAACCATCCAAGCCGAAGTCGCCGGTAAACTGGAAAAGGTCACTACTCTGGTCACCGAGATCGACAAGAACCGCCACGCCTCCTTCACCAACCTCCAGCAACAACTGGGGACCACCGGCGAGCAGCTCAAATCGTTGCAAACCACCACTGCCGACCTCAAATCCGCTCTCACCAACAGCCGCACCCGCGGCCAGTGGGGCGAGCGTATGGCTGAAGACGTACTCCGCATGGCCGGCTTGCAACCGGAAGTCAACTACCGCCGCCAGAGCAATCTATTGAGCGAAACCGGCACCCGGGGCCGCCCCGACTACACCTTCCTGCTTCCTGGCGACCGCGTCATTCACATGGACGTCAAATTCCCGCTGGATAACTATCTCGCCTATCTGAATGCCGAAACCGAAGCCGCCCGCACTGCCGCCGCCCGCCAATTCGTGACAGATGCCAAGGCTCGCCTGCGGGAAACTGCGGCACGTGACTACCGCAACGGCCTCACCGAGAACGGCGAACAGGCTCTCGAATATCTGCTGATCTTTATCCCGAACGAGCAGGTCTATGCCTTCCTGATCGAAAATGCACCAGACCTGCTCAACGACGCTCTGGCGCAGAAGATCATCCTCACGTCTCCCACCACCCTGCTCGCGGTTCTCGCCGTTGTGAACCAGGCCGCCCAGCACTTCCGCCTCCAACAACAGGCTGCGGGTATCCACGACATCCTCAACAGCATCCGCCAGCAATGGGATAACTACGTCGGCGTTATGGGCAAAATGGGTGAAAAGCTGGACGACGCACAAAAGCAATATCAACTGCTCACCACCACCCGTACCAACATGCTGGAGCGCCAATTCGCCAAACTCGATACCCTCCCCAGCAGCCAGGATGCGGGCCCCACCCTCCTCAACGCCACCCAGCCCCTCACTCAAACCCAATAAAGAGAAGGCCCCCGCAAGGGGCCCTTTCTTTGCTCCAAATTCCTTAAGTCGTTTCCACATTCGCTAGACGGAGGCTGAAAAGGAGTTTTGGCAAGAACCGCACCGCAGCGTACTTAAAGGTACGTGAGGAGCGGAAGCGCAGACAAAAATTCTTTTCAGACCCGTATAGTAGAATTTGGGAATGGCTTTAAACGGGTACACCCACCGGCTTCGCTACCACCTTACCCGTCTTATCTATAGTCAAAATCTTAGTACCGCCCACCCGCTTCTGCGCCAGAATCACACGCACAGGCCCACCAATCACCGGTATCAACTTCGCCCATGCCCCACTAAAACCGACCGTCACATCATCGGCAAACAACCAATGCGTTGACTTCAACCAACGCTTCCAGCGCCGCAGCGGATATCCCCGCCACCACACCGTATTGCGCACCCCCCACGGGCTCGGGCGGGCCGCTACAATCACCAGCAAGCCATCCGGTCGCAAACGCGGCCACATCTGACCCAGCAACAATTTGAAATCTACGTGAATATCGCCACTCGCCAGCACCACAATGCGCTCAAACCCGCCATCATCCGCCAGCGCCTCCCCCCACATTCGTCGGACAATCCGAACATCCTGCGGAAACTCCACAGGCAATCCATCCCCGATCACAAGTACACGCGCACCGGCCGAAGGTACTACACCATCAACCTCTACAATGTCGTGCCATACGCGCCGTTGCCAATCTGCCATGGGGCTAAGCCTAACATGAAATCCAGGTTTGTGCATCGCACCCTTGGTGGGTTGCCATTTCAACCTCTTGCCCGTAGCGTCATCGCATTATGTTGCACGTCACCCTCGTCTCTCCCCATGCCGAAACACCGACCTACCTGCTCACCTGCGCGCACACGCTGCAACGTACGGTCATCGACCCCATCCACCCCGCTATGGTAATGGACGCCCTCGGCAACCACCAACCCGATCTGATCCTTCTTACCACCGCCACCGAGCTTACACTGGCCGCCGCCGAGATCCTCCACCACCGTACCGGCGGTGCCATTCTGGCCAGCAACACACTGAACGGTATGTCCCTGCCCGTGGCCCGCTATCTCACCGATGGCGAAATCGTCGGTATGGGTCCCCTCGCCCAAACCGTCTATGTCCCGGAAGGCGATGTCATGTGCTACGCACTGGGTTCCGAAGGCCTGCTCTTCACCGGCCCGCTCTTTGCCAACGGCATGGCCAAACACAAAGCCAACCGCTCAGCCATCGCCAAATTGGGCATTGTCCCCTCCGATACCACCGTCCATGGCGGCAGCACCCAAGGCCTCCCTCTCGGTCCCCTGCTGGATAATCTTAAATAATCTACTCCCACTAAAAAGCCCGCCATCAGGCGGGCTTTTTTGAAGTCCAGCTTAACGCTCTACACACACGGCAATGCCCTGACCACCACCGATGCACAGGGTCGCCAAACCTTTCTTCGCATCGCGCTTGGCCATTTCATGCAGCAAGGTCACCAGCACGCGGGCACCACTGGCCCCAATCGGGTGACCCAGCGCAATCGCACCGCCATTCACGTTCACCTTGGCAGAGTCAAATTTCAGCTCTTTGCACACACCAAGGCTCTGTGCGGCAAACGCTTCATTGGCTTCAATAAGGTCAAGGTCAGAAGCTTTCCAACCCGCCTTTGCCAAAGCCTTGGTCGCTGCCGGCACCGGGCCCAAGCCCATAATCGCAGGGTCAACACCCGCCACCGCATGGCTCACCACGGTCGCCAGCACGTTCAATCCACGTTTGTCAGCTTCACCACGAGTCATCACAACCAGTGCCGCCGCACCATCGTTCAAGCCACTGGCATTACCGGCGGTCACGGTACCTTCCTTATCAAAGGCCGGACGCAACTTGGCCAAGGTGGCCTCATCGCTCAAACGCGGATATTCATCCTGTGCAAACAGAACCGGATCACCTTTCTTCTGCGGAATCACCACCGGTACGATCTCATCGACAAACTTGCCCGCCTTGATCGCCGCATCGGCCCGACGCTGGCTCTCCGCCGCAAACGCATCCTGCGCTTCACGGGAAAGGTCGCACTTCTTCGCCACGTTCTCGGCGGTAATGCCCATGTGATAGTTGTTAAACGCGTCCCACAAGCCATCCACGATCATCGTATCACGCAGCTTGCCATCACCCATCTTCAGGCCGTCACGCATGCTCACCGCATGCGGACTCTGACTCATGCTCTCCTGACCACCCACCACGTAAATACCTTCACCGTCCGCCTTCAAAGCGGTGGCGGCCATGGCCACGGCTTGCAAACCACTGCCACACACGCGGTTAATGGTAATGGCGGTCGCCTCATGCGGCAAACCGGCCCCAATCGCGGCCTGACGTGCCGGATTCTGGCCCGCACCGGCGGTCAACACCTGGCCCATGATCACTTCACTCACATCGGTCGGTTTCACCTTGGCGCGCTCAAGGGCTTCCTTAATCACGACACTCCCCAACTGCACACCGCTAAAGTCCTTCAAAGTCCCCATGAAACTGCCAATTGCCGTACGTACGGCGGCTACGATCACCACATCCTGCTTGTTCGTCATAAATCCTCTTTCTTCTTGATTACGAAAATGTGAACGGCGACAGAATTCCACACCAACCTAGCGTACACAACCCCTCCCTTCGCACCGCACCATACAAAAAGCCCCCCAACGGAGGCTTTTCTGCAAATATCTTGGGTTAAGCCACTCTCAACTGCACCACGTTACTGGGCAAGTTCGCACGCTCTTGCAGCATTTTCCGCCCCCGCAGAATCATTAACAAACAGGTAATGGTCGCACACATGAACATACCCGAGTTGAACATGAACATCGGGTCACCATTAGCGATCACGGCGTACAGGAAAAACACCACGGTCTGACAACTCCACAAACTCCATGTCAGCAACGGTGTCACCGCACACACCTCCGGCTTGGTCCAAAAGGCGAACATTTGAGGAAGATACGCAAACAATGCCACACCTCCCATCACCATGTAAGCAATGGTCAGCGAATGTGTCAGGCTCTCGATCATGGTGGTGGTATCCCTTGTCCACAGCTGTATATCCAGCCCTCACAAATCTTCGTCTGACAAATCCCGTTCCACTCTGACATGTAATCCCGCCGTAAGCAAAACAGGCCCCGAAGGCCTGTTTCTCAATCAAGAGACAGAACCTACTCTTCGTCGCTCTCAACATCCTGAGCCGGCTCCGCCGCACGCTTTTCAGCCACCAACACCGCTAACTTTTCTACCACTTCATCAACCCCGACAAATCCGGCGGCACTCATTGCCAACGGCTTGGTTTTGGTCTTTTTGGCAAAGTCCTTGGTAATCTTAACTACATCCTCTTCCAGCATGAGGTCGGTCTTGGTCAAAACCACCGTTTCGGGCAAATCCTGAAGTTCGCTCCCATATTCGGCGTCGTACTCCTTCAACTCCTTACGAATGGTTTTATAGGCTACCCACGGCTCATCTTGAGTAATATCCACCAAGTGCAACACACCGGCACAACGGCTCACGTGCTTCAAAAAGCGGTGCCCTAAACCGATACCATCGGCCGCACCTTCGACTAAACCCGGAAGGTCAGCCACCAGAAACTCGGTCGAGCCCTTCCGCACCAATCCCAGCGCGGGGTGCAGCGTCGTGAAGGCGTAATCCGCGACCTTCGGCTTGGCACGGCTGACCTTACCGACAAATGTGCTCTTCCCGGCATTCGGCATGCCCAGCAAACCAATGTCAGCCAGAATCTTGAGGCGCAAACGCACCTTCATTTCCTGAGATGGCACACCCGGAGTGAATTGGCGCGGTGCTTGGTTGGTACTGCTCTTAAAGCTCAGGTTACCACGTCCACCGCGGCCACCGGGCAGCAACAGGTGGCGTTGGCCGATTTTGACCATGTCCACCACCACTTCATCGGTCTCATCATCAATGATCTCGGTGCCCGGCGGAACATACAGAACCAGATCCTTACCCGCCGCGCCGGTACGGTTACGTCCCATACCATGCCCACCGGTTTGGGCTTTAAACAATTGCGTATAGCGATAATCGATCAAGGTGTTCAGGTTACCGGCGCACTCCACCCATACGTCGCCGCCTTTGCCACCGTTCCCACCGTCGGGTCCGCCATATTCAATGAACTTCTCCCGACGGAAGCTCACGCTACCCGCACCACCAGCGCCACTTTTGGCGGTAATCACGGCTTCATCGAGAAATTTCATAACCTGAATACTCTTAATATAATTAGTTCGACATAATCTTAGGGCAATTTGCCCAATCTGCCAGACGCACAATCCAAGATATTTCCAAATTCGCTAGGCGGAGGCTGAAAAGGCGTTATGGCGAGAACCGTACCGCAGCGTACTTCAAGGTACGTGAGGAACGGAAGCGCAGACAAAACGTCTTTTAAGACCCGCATAGTAGAATTCGGGAGTATCTTGAAAAGAAAGGGCTGGTTACCCAGCCCTCTCAGCGCCTCCTCCCAGAGGAACCTCGGTCGCGCGCTTAGGCGGGCAAAACGTGAACGAAACGGCGGTTCTTGTAACCGGTCGAGAACTTGATCTCACCATCTACAAGAGCGAACAGGGTGTGGTCGCGGCCCAAGCCAACGTTCTGGCCGGGGTGCACGGCGGTACCGCGCTGACGGATGATGATGTTACCGGCGATGGCCTTCTGACCACCGAACAGCTTAACGCCCAAACGACGACCTTCGCTGTCGCGACCGTTACGGCTCGAACCACCTGCTTTTTTGTGTGCCATGGTATGTTTACTCCTTGGTAAATTCTAGGGATTAAAGGCTGATGCCGGTGATCTTCAGCATGGTGGAAGACTGGCGGTGGCCATTCTTACGACGGCTGTTCTGACGGCGACGCTTCTTGAAGATGATAACCTTCTTGCCTTTACCGTGAGAAACCACTTCAGCGTTAACCTTGGCGTTGGCCAGCAAGGGCGAACCAACCGAAATCTTGTCGCCATCAGCAACCAGCAGAACTTTGTCGAGCACGACTTTGCTGCCGACATCGCCGTTCAGCAGTTCCACGCTAACGTGTTCGCCTTGGGCGACTTTCAGCTGCTTACCGCCGCACATGACAATTGCGTACATATCCGTATCCAATCTTTTCAGTATGTTGCCATGGTCTCTGTGGGTTATCCCACATGTCCACGGAACGCCCAACCTTTGGGCAATGCCGCCTTCTAAGACACCCAAGCCCCTTCTGTCAACCTATTCTTTACGCAAAATTCCATGAAACATAGCCTTACCCTGTCAGAAACCTTGTCAGCCCTGCCCGCGTTGCTCTCTATAAAGAACCGGAAAGGATACGTCATTCACATGCTCTTAAAGCTCGCTAACTACGTTATTGTCGGTATCGCAGTATTTTATGCGGCCGAGATTACGGGCGTGATTGAACGTGGACGCTACTTCCCCACCCTGCCCCGCCTTGAAGCTTCCGCCTCCGACCCGATGGCGTGGTTCGGGGCCGCACAATGGGGTGTGTCACAAATTACGACCGCAGCGAAGCAAAACGAGATTACCGCGCCCATCGCCAGCGCCGAAGATCTGAATCTGCAGAACGTCACCACCTTCGCCAAGCGCCTCGAGGCCAAGCGCGATGCCACTCTCAATTCGTTCGGTTATACCATCCCCGATTCAAACGGCTCCTGAACACATGGCCGGTGAAAGGCTGCCCCGGCATAACCTCAGCAAAAACGGCCCAAAGGCCGCTTTTTGATCGCTTAATATTTCGGACGACGCAGCAAATACTGCTTGCGCCCCTGCGGCTCATGGTAAATGCGCGTCAATAGCTCGCCCAAAACCCCCATCCCCAGCAATTGCACACCCAGCAGGATCAACATCACCGCCGCAATCATCATCGGACGATCCGCAATATCATTGCCCAACACCTTCAGCAGCAGCAACCACGTCATCATCAATCCGCCCGGCACCAACAAAATCAGGCCCGCATAACCAAAAAAGTGCATCGGACGGTGCAGGAATTTTTGGAAAAAATACAGCTGGATGATATCCAGTGCCACTCGGATGGTCTTATCCAAACCGTACTTGCTCTCCCCAAACTGACGCGCATGGTGTGTCACCACCACTTCATCCACTTTTGCGCCATACTGCATGGCCACCGCCGGAATAAACCGATGCAGCTCTCCATAGATATGCATTTCGCGCAGCAGGTCGGCACGGTACGCTTTCAGACTGCATCCGCTGTCATGCAACTTCAAACCGGTGATCTTCGCCAACAAACGGTTCGCCACACGACTGGGGAAGTTACTGGTCAGCTCGGCATCCTGACGATCCTTGCGCCATCCCGAAACGATATCCGCATCGGTTTCTTCCATCCGCGCCAGTAAACGCGGAATATCCGCCGGGTCATTCTGCAGATCCCCATCCATGGTCACAATGACCTCACCCTTGGCGGCATCAAACCCCGCCTGCATCGCAGCGGTCTGGCCATAATTCCGGCGGAAATACACCCCCACCAACTCCGGATACGTGTCCTCCAGCTGCGCCAGAACCTTGGCCGTACCATCCCGACTGCCATCATTCACACAGACCATTTCCCACGGAGTGCCAAGCTTACGCATGGCCGCCGCCGTTTTCTCAACCAGAAGGGGCAGACTCTCCTCCTCATTATAAAGAGGGACCACGATCGAGATCTGAATATCCTTAGCCTTGGGCGTCGCCATACTCACGTCTTTCCTTATCACTTAACTTATTCAGAGGCTTTCACGCCATCCGGCAGGCCCGGACGCGCAATTAACAACAAACAGAACCCACCTTTGCACTGCTGCCCCAATACATGCGACCCCCCACGGATTCCCAGCTCGGTCACAATGGGTACAACCTTGTCAGCTTCGGTCAGAACCAGCGTCTCCGGCTTCACAATATATTCCGGCAATTGCAGGGGGTTCTCCAACTTCAGGAAGGGCCGCTCGGAAAGATACAGCACACTCGGCTTATGCAACCCCAAATGGATGATCGGGGTCGCCGCCGGCGCATTGGCAATCACACCGGCCAGCTCAGCCAGCGGCTGCTGGGTATAACGCCAGACGTTCGGTACAAGCCCCCACGCAATCAATCCCATGCACACCGCCCAGCTGCCGGCCAGTACCGGCAGGCCGCCACGGTGCGCACGCGCCACCAGCACCCAGGCAGGCACAACGGCAAATGCCAATACCAACCCCACAAAGTACGGCGCGCTATCCAGCTTCACCGGCAGGGCCAGAACCGCCATCGCCAAGGCATCGCGAACCGGCCACTCAAATCC
>QFOU01000034.1 GCA_003241595.1 Pseudomonas fluorescens | reverse complement strand
GTTGTGGATGCCGAAGAAGCTGCCGGCCTGCCCGCCGAGAAGGTCTTCGTCTTCGCCTCCGGTACCCAGGGCGAACCCGCATCCTCGCTCACCCGCCTGTCGCAGGGTGCCGATGTCCGTGGCCTGAAGATCAAGGGCGGCGATACCATCATCATGTCGTCCAAAATGATCCCCGGTAACGAAAAGGGCATTCTGGCCGTGATTAACGGTTTCAGCCTGCTCGGTGCCAACATCATTTCCGAGATCACCGATAAGAAGATCCACGTCTCCGGCCACCCCGGCGCGCCGGAAGTCAAACGCATGTACAACCTCATCAAGCCGAAGTACGTCGTACCCGTGCACGGTGAGCCGGTCATGCTCAAGGGGCACGCCGAGCTGGCACGTAGCGAAGGCTACATCCCCGTGCAGCTCAAGGCCGGCCACAAACTGGTTCTGGCCGAGCCTGCCAAGGAAGCTCAGCCCCAACAGGTTGAAGGTCAGGAAGGTAAAGAAGCTAAGGCACCCAAGGCCTTCCGCCCGTACCTTACCCAAAAGACATACCCCCACGGCTTCAACTACATCGATGGCCTGAACATCCTTGAAAATGATCCGCTGATCCTCAAGGAGCGTAAAAAACTGGGCTACGAAGGTCTCGTGGTGGCCGCTCTGGCCATCCGTACCACTACCGGTGAATGGGTGTCCGAGATCAACCTCAACACCCGTGGTCTGCTGGATGAAGTCATCCAAGCCGATATCATGCGCGGTGCCGTCGGTAAGACCACGCAAGCGCTGGAAGCCGTCTTCGCCAATGGCCGCATCGACGACCGCACCCGCGCCGCCGAAGTGATCTCGCAAACCGTGCGTCGCCACTTCAAGCACGAACGCGGTAAGCAACCCACCGTGGTGGTCTCCTTCGTGGAAGTCTAAACCATATAACGAAAAGCCCCGGTCATCCGGGGCTTTTCGCAAGTTCAGGTTGTTTGCCAACCGGGTGTTTCCAGCGGCGCGTGTATTCCGCCGTCATCATCCGTATGGTGGCAAAAACATAATCTGCCGCGTTCACCGGCGCGATGCGGATGGGCGATTCAAGCTGTGCAGCTGCCGTTCCAACGTTGAGATCGAACGGGGCCAGCTGGGTGTTCTTGGCGGTCACGTCATCCGGAAAGTCTTCATTGATAACAAGCTCAATAGTCGCTTCATCCACTTTCTTCATAAAAAATCCCTTGCGGGTCGGCAGGTAATCCCGAACACGATACACCTGATAGCGCGTCTCATATGTGCCATTGGCGTTGCGTACTTTAACGGTGTAGCAGAATGAGAATGTCTGCGTTAGCACCATGCGCTTCAGGCGTGCAATGGCAACATCTTCGGGGGTTAGTCCCAACCAGCGCCTCTCGCAGATCTCAAGCAGGGTTTCGCGCTCGCGTGCAAAATGGGAGACTTCGTCCTTGAGCGTGGTTACAGATAAAAACGGATTTCCCATGGTCAAACCTCCGGGTAGGTGTTTCGCTATAATAGCTGTTGTGAATACACTTAGTCGCCTTTCTATAATAAGCCAATAAAAAACCGCCCGAGACATCTCGGGCGGTTAAAAGTGTGGGGTGTCAAATCTCCAAGCCATAGTAAAAGCTGAACTGCACTTCATACAAATAGCCCTGTGCATTGCAGGTCTGCGTGTAGCCGATGCCGTTCCCCTCCAACTCGCGGAAACTCCGCTGCGAACAGCTGAACCCCGGCGCAAATCGCTCACGTTGGCTGGTCAGCGACAATACATTGAGCGTAACACCGCTAACGGGAACCATGCCACCCGTCGCCGGGTAAGGGCACTCGGAAGGTATGAGTCCGGCCTGCTGTGCGGCATTCAGGCCTGTGGTGCAGTTCAACGCTCTCAACGCCTTAGCCTTAATGGCATCAATGTTGGGGCTATTACCTTCTTCGCCAAACATATACTCGTCCGGCATAAGCAGGTCTTCGGTTTCAGTGTTGGTGAACTCGAAGCTCATCAACATCAACGCCGCAACCGGCAACACAAACAGTCGTATAAGTAATCTCATCGTGCTCTCCTCGCAAATGAAAGAAGAAGGGAAGGTGGAAAGGTCAAATAGGATGTATGCACCTATTCAATACGCAAATTCAGTCCTCAACAATCACAAACTGGGGTAACCCTTCAAAAAGATGCATAAAACCCTTTACACAAGCCACCTCCCTCGCTATAAGCCCCCTAACCCCGGATGGCGAAGGGGCCGTGCCGCGCAGTGCGCAGGCCGTACGCCCGACTTGAATAAAGTCGATGTGTTGCTTAAAGAAATTTAAGTAATGCACTCATAGTTAAAGGATATTGCTATGCAAATCACCCACAGCATCAAGGCTGCGGACGCCAAGAACGAGTGGTACGTCGTCGACGCTACCGACATCCCGCTGGGCCGTCTCGCAACCACTATCGCTACCCGTCTTCGCGGTAAGCACAAGCCTAACTACACTCCGCACGTCGATAACGGCGATCACATCGTTGTAATCAATGCCGAGAAGGTTAAGCTGACCGGCCACAAGGCTCAAAACATGAAATATCACTACCACACCGGCTACGTCGGCGGTATCAAGACCATCATCGCCGGCGACGAGCGCGATGGTAAGCACCCCGAGCGCCTCATTGAGCGCGCTGTTGAGCGTATGATGCCGAAGGAAAGCCCGCTGGCCCGTAAGATGTTCAGCAAGCTGCACGTCTACAAGGGTGCCCAACACCCGCACGAGGCCCAGAAGCCGCAAGAACTTAAATTCGGCGCCAAGGAAGGGGTACGCTAATGTCTATCGCATCCAACATTAAGGCTGCTAACCAAAAGGCTGGCCGTTTCTACGCCACCGGTAAGCGTAAAACCTCTACCGCTCGCGTTTGGCTCACCAAGGGTACCGGCGAAATCACCATCAACGGTCGTAAGCTGGAAGACTACTTTGGTCGCCCGGTTCTGCAAATGATCAGCAACCAGCCGTTCTTTGCAATCGACATGGCAGGTAAATTCAACGTTGTAGCCCGCTGCAACGGCGGCGGTCTGTCCGGTCAAGCTGGTGCGCTCCGTCACGGTATTGCCAAGGCTTTGAACGACTACGACATCGCCAACCGTCCGGCCCTCAAAAAGCTCGGTTACCTCACCCGCGACCCGCGTGTGGTGGAAAGCAAGAAGTACGGTAAGCACAAGGCTCGCCGCTCCACCCAGTTCAGCAAGCGCTAATCGCTTTCTGTCTGGTCTTGCGACCCAAAACGCTCCCCTCGGGGAGCGTTTTGCTATTCGGTTTAACAAAAAACCTCCCCCAAAGGGAGAGGCTCTTGTCCGGAGCGGCTTACTTTGCAGGTAAGCCGTTCGAGATCGTAACGATCAGAAAGCATTTGTCATCATAGCACCTGCCAGCGTCCACGTCATAGTCGGTGGAAGAAAGAAGTGAGTCCATCGTCTTGGCATAAGCCATCCAATAAGACTGGCGCCCGTGTCTCAAATTCGGGTCTTTCAAGCTGGAAAGGCCGGCATCACGCTCCAGATAGTAAATGTACTGCCCGGGGTTATGCTGAGACTTGACCTCATTCAAAAACCGCGTCGTCTCTCCCGTGCCGCGGGCGGCGTTTGCGCCGTCTTCATATTCCGTGGCGTATATCCTGTTGCTGCTGCTTAAAGCGGTGGCCACAAACGGGTTAAGCTCTGCATCCAGCAGTGGGGCAGGGGCGGGGAGAAGCGAAGTTTGTCTTGGGGTTACGCTGTTAATACAGACGACGATAAGCGCGCAAAATGCAATAAAGATGAGTGCATGTTTTTGTGTTTGTGTAAAAATCATAAGTTATACGGCCCGCAAGCCGCTCCCTAATTAAGAGTTAAGCCTGCGCACCTCGTAAAAGGAAGAGTGCGATTGCTCAACCAAATAGGCCTCTGGCGGCGGTTTTTCAAGGCGTGAAGCAAGTGGAGTAGGCTTGCGGTAGGAAAAAGGTTGTATGTATACAGTGCTTCTGTTATACCCCCACCATCATGACACTCGTTAACGATTGCCAGCACCTATAAGCCACACCCCCACGCGCTAATGCGCCGGTTCGCTCATATTCCCCATATCCCCCAACGTAATATCCCCCTAGTTTAAAGCCCATGCCGTCCTACACGATTCTCATTATGCGCCAAGATCGCACCGATAAGCGCCCGTTCCGTACTCACGTAGGCGTGAAAACCTTTTGGCTCCTGCTCTTGCTCGCTGTTGGCCTGCCTATCGCCGGGTTTCTGATCTCCGTCGGCATTCTTGCGCCGGCCTGGTTACAGCTCGACTTTAAATCCATGGAGCAAAGTGTTGAAGAAGCTCGTCATAATCTTCAGCCGCTTCAACAGCAAAATGCCGAACTTGCCGCTAAAAAGCAGCAACTCGAAGCGCAGTTGCAAGAGATCCGTCAATCGCATGCCCAAACCGAAACCGAGGTCACTATGGCCCGCACCGCCCGCCAAGAGGCTGCAAACCGTATCGGTACCATGGAAGGCGAGCTGATCGAACTCAAGAAAAGCCTCGCCAGCTACGAAAAGCTTCTCAAACCTAAGCTCGACCGCGAGATGGTGGAGTGCGTCGACTTTAACGTGACCGCCTCCAGCAGTGGTGTCGATTATCGGACCAGCTTCGTGAAGGTTGCTAAGTCTGCGGCGCTGCCCGAGAAACTTACTGCCCGCGTCCGCATCTCGGTCGGCGATAATGCTCTGACCATGGAGCAGGGGCAAAACAGCGGTACGGTTGTGAACCACAATCTGGAAATGGCCAAGGCTCCAAGCCTGAAGGGTAGCATTCCGTTGTCGGCATCCCAGTCGGCTGGTGCCACCCGCATGTTGGATATTAAAGTCTTCGATGGTCAAAAAGCTGTCGGCTATTGCTGGAAGACATTCTAATATAAGAAAAAGTGCCTTTCCCAGGCCTTACAAGGTGTGACATGCACACCCATCCCCCCTATGGTCAAACGGCGGTGCGCCTTTCCAAAATCCCGAAATTCGGCTAGGGTAAAAACTGTCCGACACATAAGTGTCGAAAAGGAGTTTTCACGGTTATGTTATGGTTTTTAGGCGGTAAAAAGGGCGGTCCTGCGAAGAGCGAAAGCATCTCGCTGGAAGTTGTGGACCCTCGCGATATCGATGGTCACTGCCTCATTACCGGTAATCTGCAGATCCGTGGCGATGTTTACTTCAGCGGCCAACTGCGTGTCGATGGTCGTATCGATGGCAAAGTGAGTGTTTTCGAAGGTGGCCGCGGCCAGCTCGTCGTGAGTAAGGGCGCTGTTATCAACGGGCCCGTCTACGCCAATACCGTGCTGGTCGATGGCACCATCAACGGCCCGATGGACGTTGAGGAGAAGCTCGAGTGCCGCCCCAACGCCGTGATCCGTGGTCGCGTGGTCTATGGTTCCATCCACATTACCGATGGCGCCAAAATCGAAGCCCAGTGCCAGCAGCGCACAACCACCAATCAATCCATGTCCATGTCGTCGTCCGAGGATAACGTCGTGGCCCCGGCCTTGCTGGCTACGCGCGACGTAACGTCCAAACTTTCCGAATAGCTATATGACCAACCTGCCAACCAATTTCCTTCCCTATAAAGGGGCGGTTCCGCAAGTTGATCCTACGGCATGGCTTGCTCCCAATTGCACGGTTATCGGAGATACCCATATCGGTGCGCATAGCTCCATTTGGTTCGGTGCCGTGCTGCGTGGAGATGTAGAGCGCATCCGCATCGGCGAATATACCAATGTGCAGGATAACGCGGTTATCCATGTCACCACCGGCAAGTTCTCAACTCATATCGGTAATCGCGTTACCATCGGTCATGCAGCCGTCGTGCATGCCTGCACGCTGGAGGATGAATGCCTTGTGGGCATGAATTCCACGGTGCTGGATGGTGCTGTAGTGCAAAGCCATAGCATGGTCGCCGCGGGTGCTGTTGTGAGTCCGGGTAAGGTGGTGGAAAGTGGGTGGCTCTGGGCTGGTGTGCCTGCCCGTCCTTTACGTAAGCTCACTGAAGACGAGTTGGCTTACCTGGCGTGGTCTGCCACTCATTATGCAAAACTTTCAGATAATTATCGTTAAAATCTAAATTTAACATTTACGCGCCGTCAGGCGCGTTTTTAGTGTGATATCGAAGTGAGCGGGATGCAAAAAGTGTGTCCTTAAATCAACAAGTGCCTGTTATTCTTGCTTACAAATGCCTTACAAATGGCGGCTGCTGTTGACAATACCCCCCTTCGCTCCGTAAACATTTGACCTAGGTTTCGTAGGGGCCGCGGATTCAAATTTTTAAGAGAGATCTTAGAGGTTTGGGGCCGTAAGGTGCAGGCGACGGCGGTTGGCAACAGCTGGCCGCAACCGCCCGGCGAAACCATATGGCCCTAACTGCGTTAATGCGGTTGGAAGGCCCCTGAGATAACAAAAGATGAAATAGAGGATCACTCAAATGAACAAGGCTCCCTTGATTATCGCTGGTGTTGCCGTGCTGGGCGTTGCTGCCTACCTGGTTTACAACCAACAATCCGCCCCCGTTGAAGAAGTTGCCCCGGCTGTTGAAGCTGCTCCGGCTCCCGCTCCGGCTCCTGAAGCTACCCCGGCTCCTGAAGCTGCTCCGGCTGTTGAAGCTGCACCGGCTGTTGAAGCTGCTCCGGCTCCTGAAGCTGCTCCAGCTCCTGAAGCTGCCCCGGCTCCGGCTCCTGCTCAGTAAGTCTGACGCAGACCGAAAAGGCCCCCGAACAGGGGCCTTTTCTTTTTGTAAAAAACCAACACGGCAAAAAAGAAGAGAGGCCGGAGCCTCTCATGCGTTGGTTGGGCTTATTTAAGCACTGTCAGGCAAGGGAATGGCTTTCCAATGAGTCCATCCACCAGTGCGGCACCACCCGTCGAAAGTGCGGGCAAGCGCTCGCGTAGGCCGGTTTCATGGAGGAGGGGGAGCATGCCATTGCCACCCACAAGGCTGAAGTTGCGCTGTTCAACCAGAGCTTTCACTAAACCAAGGCTGCCTTCACGGCCTTCGGCTTCTTCTGCAACCCCTAGGCTACCAATAAACACAATGGTGCCGGCATCCGCCACAAGGCGCTGCCATGTCGCGAGCGTCTGCGGGCCAATATCTAAAACCGAATCCTGCGCTTCAATGCTATGAGATGGTCGGATCTCTGCCGGTTTATTCAAATTGTTCGCATCATGTACCCATACATCCTGCGGCAGGTGTAGGCGGCATCCCACCACACCAGCTTCGGTCAGCAGGTCGCGTGCATCGTCTACAAAGTCAGGGGCCAGCAAGCTCTGTCCCAAGCCTAAGTCCCGCGCAGCCATAAAAGTGTTGGCGATGGCGCCACCCAACATCACGGTATCAACCTTGCCCAGCATGTGGCGCAGCAGGTTGACCTTTAATTCAACGCCTTTACCGCCCAATACAAGCAGAAGGGGTTTTTTCGGATCGGTCGCAATCCGCTTCAACCATTGTAATTCGCGCATCATAAGGTCGCCCAGCACGCTCACGGGCATCACGGCGGCAAGGCCGCTGGTGCTGGCGTGGGGGCGGTGTGCGGTGGCAAAGGCGTCGTTAACGAATACATCGCCCAACTTGGCAAGCTGCTGGATGAATGGCGCCTGATTCATCTGCTCACCAAGGTGATAACGCACATTCTCAAACATCAGGATCTGTCCGGGTGCAAGCTTTTCCATGGCCAGTTCGGCAACGCGTCCCACGCAATCCGGCACGTGCTCAACCTCCTGCCCTAAAAGCTGGGAAAGAATGCCTGCCAGCGGCTTGGTGGAAAGCTCGGGAATAGAGCGGCCGCCCGGCCGCCCGCGGTGAGTCAAAATGCCAACGCGCGCACCGGCGGCAACAAGTCGCTTGATGGTCGGCAGGGTTGCGCTAATACGATAATCGTCCGACAAACCTCCCTCACTGTTGGAAGGAATATTGTAGTCAACGCGTAAAAGTACGCGTTTTCCCTTAACATCAAGGCCATCCAGCGAGGGCAGGCGGTCAGTGCTAAGAGATTGGGCGGTGGAAGCGGCCATGTTTGTACAGTTCTTGTTGCCAGCAGTTGTCGCACATTTTAACTTAAGTTCAAAGAGGAGGGCCACACACATAAGCACGCTAACGCCCAACTTGCCGCCAAATTTGCCGGATGCCCGCACGGCGCAACGGTTAATGGATATTGTCGCGCAGCTCGAGCAGTCCCTGCGCATGGGCCGTCAGGCGTCTAACGCCAGTACGCACGATCTCGAATCCCGCGTCGCAAACCTGCAATTCGAAAACCAGCGCCTGCGCGCAACCCGCCTTCAGGCGGCGCAACGCCTCGGTACGCTGCTGGAACGCCTGCAGGCGCAACAGGAATCTGAAACTTCAGGTTCCCAAACACTGGAAGACACCGTCACCGCTCTGCAGGAGCAAGCCGCATGAGTACCTTGATCGACCTCACTATCGCCGGCCGTTCCTATCGCATGGCTACATCCGCGGGCGATGAAACACGCCTGCGTGCCTTGGCTGCCCGTGTCGATGCCATGCTGAACGAGCTGAAGTCCGCCGACCCGAACATCGACCGCGACCGCCAGCTCATCCTCACCTGCCTGCAATTGGTTGCCGACCTCGCGGAAGCCCACCAGAAGCTCGACGATCAGGCCACTGCCGTCACGCACTTCCACCGCACCCTGGCCGACCGCCTTGAAGGCCTCCTGCCTCCTACGGCCTAACACCTTGCAGAACGCGGGCGGGCGCCCCATCATACGGGCATGAATGCCGCGCGCCCCAATCCCTTCAAGCAGGAAAAACAACGCCTGCGTAACGATCTGCGCCATCGCCGTTCCGTCATTCCGTCCGATTTGGTCTCCACCACGCGCTTTAAAGCTATAAACCACCTGCGCACACTTATTGCCGAGCTAACCCCTACGGTGGTGTCACTCTATATCGCGCGGGAAGGGGAGCTCGACCTCACGCCTCTAGCTCACGAACTCTGGGATTCCCACCAAACCGTCTGCCTCCCACGCGTTGTCCAGCGTGGCCACCCCTTGGTCTTTAATATCTGGCCGGAGGGCGGGAAGCTAGAACCCGACCTCCTCGGCATTCCCTCCGCTACAGGGCCCGAGATCATTCCCTCGCTCATCATCGTCCCCATGGTCGGCTATAGTAAGGAGGGTTTCCGCCTCGGCTCCGGCGGCGGCTATTTCGATCGCACCATTCAAGAAATGTCACAGCCCGTCCTCACGGTTGGCGTTAGCTTTACCGAGCTGGAGATCCCGCACTTCCCGCTCGAGCCGCACGATATCCCCATGAATTACATCGTCACCGGCAAAGAAGTCATTCACTGTAGCTAAACGCTCTGCCACGGCGGGTTTGGCCCTCCGCTTGCAATTTTTATCATCGCTGTTAGTATCCGGTTCTCTGCATCCTGCCGACTACCCAGGAGGAACATCACATGGCAGCCCGTTTGAATAACAACCCGCGTGAGCCTTTCACGCTCAAGGAAAAAGCCGTCACCGCCGTAGTTCTCTCCGGAGCAGCTTGTATCCTGTACATTCTTTTTGTCGTCATAGGCGTCCAGCCTGTCGCTCACAAGGCGCAAGAAGTCATAGACTCGGTCGCTGCAACAGTCACCGAAGCCATCGAATAGCGCACCGCGCGATTCCTTGACATAGGGGGGAGTGTCTAACACACTTCCCCCATGTCCAAATCTTCTGCCAAAGCTTCTACTCAATCCGTAGTAACCAAGCCCGCCAAGGGGCCGCTTTTGCATGTCGAGAATCTCTCGGTCGCCACCGAGTCCAAAACCCTCGTCAAATCGGTCTCCTTTTCACTGAGTAAAGGTGAAACCCTCGCCGTGGTCGGCGAGTCCGGCTCGGGCAAAACCCTCACTGCATTGTCAGTCATGGGTCTGCTTCCCAATGGTCTCACCGCCCAAGCTAAAACCATGAAGCTGAACGGCACCGATCTTCAGTCCCTCAGCCCGCGCCAACGCCGTCAACTGCGCGGCAAGCGTATGGCGATGATCTTCCAGGAGCCCGCCACCGCCCTCAACCCCGTGCTCACCTGTGGCTACCAAGTGGAAGAAGCCTTCCTCATCCACAGCCCTAAAATGAGCAAAAAGCAGCGTAAAGCGCGCGTGCTGGAACTCTTCACGCAAGTGAAACTCCCCAACCCCGAGAACATCTTTAACGCCTACCCGCACCAGATTTCCGGCGGCCAACGCCAACGCGTGATGATCGCCATGGCGCTCGCCCACGGCCCTGAATTGCTGGTGGCCGACGAACCGACCACCGCCCTCGATGTCACCGTCCAGGCCGAGATCATCAAGCTGGTCAAGTCGCTGCAAAAAGAGCTGGGCATGGCCATGCTCTGGATCACCCACGATTTCGGCGTGGTGAAGGAACTGGCCGATAACGTCGTCGTTATGCAAAACGGCGCGGTGGTGGAAGAGGGACCCGCCAAAACTGTACTATCCAAGCCGCAGCACGCCTACACCAAGGCGTTGCTGTCGGCGACACTCAGCCTCAATACCGAACCTCTCGCCACAAAAGGTAAGGCTGCACCGATTCTCACAGCCGAAAGCCTCACTCACACCTACCCCGCACGCGGCGGATGGATATTTGGAAAAGGGCAGGGCCATCACGCGTTGGATAACGTCGGCTTCACTCTCAACGCCGGCCAAACCCTCGGTGTCGTCGGCGAATCCGGCTCCGGCAAATCCACACTCGCACGCGTCCTTACCCGCCTCATCGAGAACAAAACGCAACAAGGCACCATCGTTTTCCAAGGCGAAAACCTGCTAAAACTGAAGGGCGAAGCCCTCCGCCAATCCCGCAAGAATATGCAGATGGTCTTCCAGGATCCCGTGACTTCGCTCAACCCCAAGATCACGGTCGGCCAAAGCATTCTGGAAGGCGTCATCGCCCACAACACGGTGCCCGCCAACCAACGTGAAGCCTATGTCCAAGACCTGCTGAAAGAGGTCGGCCTGCCGGAAGACGCAGCCACCCGTCTGCCGCACCAGTTCTCCGGCGGCCAGCGCCAGCGTATCGCCATCGCCCGCGCCTTGGCTCTTAAACCGAAACTTGTGATCGCTGATGAACCCGTCTCCGCACTGGATGTCTCGGTTCAAGCGCAAATCCTCAAACTCCTCACCAAAATCCAACAAACCCACGGCACCGCATTCGTGTTCATTAGCCACGATTTGCGCGTCATCTCTCACCTCGCTCACAACGTGCTGGTCATGCACAACGGCAAGGTGGTGGAATCCGGCCCCACCCAAACCCTGTTCGCCAAACCCAAGCATCCCTACACGCAAAAACTGCTCTCTGCAGTGATTTAGATCACGGGGCTTCGGCCCCGTTTTCAATCTCTTGCCGTGTCTCGCAACTCCTGCTAAAACCGGCTTAATTCGTATACCGCAGACCTCATTGTTTCTCACATGGAGCTACCTATGTCGGATAACGCCATTAACTTTATCGACTACAATCCCTCCTCGGCAAACCAGTTGGAAAGCATGCTCGTAAGCGCATGGGCCAACACGTTTCTGTCGCCTGAAAAGCAAAGCAAAGAGCAATCTTACTCGCAAGAGGAGATTCGCAATTTCGCTACCCTCCACGATCTTCCGCTCGACGAAGTCCGCCTCAACAGCATCTTCACCTGACCGGTTCAGATTTTCACACGGGAGCACTCCACATGATCGCTGTAACCTCCGTCTGTCTTGCGTGCTTCGCCCCCGCTGCGGTGCTGGAACGCAAGATTCACGATATCGAGTTCTTCAAGCAAAGGTCGAAGATCACCGGAGCCGAAGTCCGCAGCTATGCCAAAACGCATAAATTGCCTTTCGATGAAGAGCGTCTGAAAACCGCGCTGAGCTTCGCCCATATCTCAAGTGGAACCGAGTTCAGCCACATGGTCGCATCACTCCGTCGAGGGGAGAAAGCGTATCCCGCCACCATCGTGCAGCGCTTTGCCCAAAAGCATCGCCTGCCGGTGGATAGGGATACCGAACATTTCCTTAACGAGCAGGCTGCATCCGAAAAGGCGGAATACCAGGTGCAAAGTACAAATATCTGGGCAACCGGTTATCTCGAGCAGATGCTCCGCGAGGCCGAATCAAGCACCCGAACGCGCAAGCCGCACGGTGAGAAAAAGATTCGCGAACACGCTACCAAACATGGCCTCCCGATCGACGAATCGCGCCTGCGTACGATTTTCGCCAAATAGCGTCATCGCACTAACGGCAATCAAAAAGCCCACCTCTCGCAGGTGGGCTTTTCTACTTAACAAAGTCAGGGTGGTATTTATAAGAATCGGGAGAGTTTGAATTTTCGACCCGATAATACACAATCTTACCATCATCCACTAATACGACAACCTGAAGAGCACCAGAAGGCATTTCATACCGATGACGTAGGCAATTGATACCTTTCATCTTGGTCTTATAACCTCCGCGTGTATAAAATGGGTCATCAAATACCGAGCATTCAAATTCACGTTCTTTCATGAAGTCCATCATCGCAACTGCGGGGCTTCCTGCTGGAAAACGTGCTTCCACACACTTATGTAAAGCCAATGATTGTGAGCAGTCTAAGTCGCTCCACAGTTTGTGATGTTGATACTTCATCATGCCAGTCTGGAGGATGAAGAACCACGCGATACAAAGTATGGGAAGAAAAATGGCCAAACCAATGAACAAGCCAATCCACTCAACCGTATTGCGAATGGTCATGCGCCTACAACTTCCCACTACCCTTAAACGAATAATGCGCCTCCGACCCCACAATCACATGGTCATGCAACTGAATACAGGTCGGCAGGGCTGGGGGAGGGGTTGCCACTCGGGTGGTTGTGCGCCACCACAATCCCACCGGCATTTAATTCCAATGCTCGCTTCAGCACATCGCGCGGGCTGGCGGTCACTTCATCCAGCGTGCCGGCAAACAGCATTTCATCCTTAATCAGCTTCATGGTGCTATCCACATATACAACATGGAACTCCTCGCGTTCCAAATTTGCAAATTTAGTATAAAGGTAATCCATCAACTCCAACCGGCTCGCCAACAGCGGCTTGCCTTGCACACTCTCGCGCTTCACTCGCACAGCAAGTTGCTGAATAACCTGAATGAAAACAACACTCGTCGCTCCCAACCCCTTCATCGCCGCCAATTTTTGAGCGGGAGCCGTCAAAACACCATTTAAACTGCCGAATTCTTTGAGTAAATCCTTTGCCAGAGGCTTCACATCCTTGCGCGGAATCGCAAACGTCAGCGCCAGCTCCAACAACTCATAATCTGCCACTCCCGCACCGTCGGTACCCACAAACCGCGCCCTCAAGCGCTCTCTGTGTCCCGAATTTCCGCCGTTTTCACTCATGCCGCCAACCCTACCAAATCCCTCACAACAAAGCAAAAAAGAACGACCCACAAGGGGCCGTTCCATCTCGATACGCGAATGCCTTAGCCATCCTTCTTGGCTGCAAACTCCGCCGCCATGCCTTCCATTATGGCTCTGAACCCGCTCCATTCCGCCAGAATTTCTTGATACGCCGCATGCGCCGCATCCTGAGCTTCCATCGGATTGTTATACGGTATCGCCCTGTTATCGTTATCATAACGAAAGACGAATTCGACAGAACCATAGGTTCTCGTCATCACCGTAAAGTGATAGTTCATTTCGCGGCCATTGTGCTGAGGTGGCGCTCCCAGCCCTTCAATGGCAAAGATAGCAATGTGTTCACCGCTGGGTGTCGTTACAAAACCCTTGGTCATTCTGGCTTTCAGGCGTTTCGCCTGCTCCCTGTTAAAACTGTATGAATGATGATTACCCAAAAAATAGGGCCCCACCGGCCCCATTTCAACCCCAAAAGCCCTAAAGGTAAGGCGGATACTTATATCCCATTGGGCTCTCGGTCAAAATCTCTACCCCATCCTCGGTTACGGCAACGCTGTGCTCAAACTGGGCGGAAAGCCCGCCATCCGCGGTGCGCACGGTCCAACCATCGCTTTCGGTAAAGGTGCGCCAGGTGCCGGTGTTGATCATCGGCTCAACCGTAAACGTTACGCCTTTACGCAGGCGAGGGGATGTGGGGTTATGCGTGGCATAGTGCAAAACCATCGGGTCTTCATGGAATTTGCGGCCCAAACCATGCCCGCAGTATTCACGTACCACACCGTAGCCATGCGGTGTCGCCACGGCATCAATAGTGTTACCGATCTCATTGAGCGGCAAACCGCCTTTAATGACGTTAATTCCCGCCATCATCGCATCGTAAGTGACTTGGGTCAGCTTTTTGCCTTCCTCACTTACGTTGCCAATCCAGTACATACGGCTGGTATCACCGTAAAAACCACCAACAATAACAGTGACATCAATATTCAGAATATCGCCGTCCTTCAAGATGACGCTTTTGCTCGGAATCCCATGGCACACCACATCATTCAGGCTGATGCAGCTCGCATGTTTGTAACCTTTATAGCCAATGGTGGCGCTCACAGCCCCAATCTCTTTGATATACGCTTCAATCTTGGCATCAATATCCAGCGTGTTGGCACCTTCCACCACAAACGGGGTAATGTAATCCAATACCATGGCAGCCGCTTTACCGGCTTCGCGCATTTTCTGAAGCTCAACAGAGTTTTTCGGGGTCATTTTCATAAGGTTACCTACAACACAATTTGCAACCTGCGGTCAACCTTTATGCCTGTCTCAGTAAGGCTGCAGCCAAGTGCAATGGCCTGAACTCCAGCCTTTACGGCACTACGCAGTGTTGCAGCGTATACGGGGTCAATTTCATCCGCAGGCCGGAATGTGGTGCAATCACCGCGCTGAACCATAAAGATCTGCAAGGCCTTGCCGCCCGCCTCTACAATGCCCTGTAATTCGCGCAAATGCTTGGCCCCACGCTCGGTTTTGGCATCAGGGAACACCGCGACACCATCATACCCCAGCGTCACATTCTTCACTTCGATCCACGTCTCACCCACCTTCAAGTCAAACCGCGTATGCGCATCAAACTTCACTTCGCGCTTGAGCTCACCGCTGACTTCTGGAACCAGACCCGCCTTAATGGCGCCCTCCGCCAACTTATTCGGAAGCATGGTATTGATGCCTACCAGCGTCCCATCCGGCATCTCCATCATTTCTGC
Organism: Pseudomonas fluorescens; assembly: GCA_003241595.1. Lineage (GTDB taxonomy): Bacteria > Pseudomonadota > Alphaproteobacteria > UBA2136 > UBA6156 > UBA6156. The sequence continues at coordinate 4,868 of QFOU01000034.1, read as the reverse complement.
GCCGAACAAAAGCTTGCGGCCGCTTTCAGGAGGGTAGGGGGTTACCCATACCCCCTTAGCTTCCGGTATTAACCCCAACATACTACCCGTGTTCGCGCAGTGTGCTACCTGACCATCCAGTAAGCCATAAATGAAGAACCGCTTCTCGCGCCCCTTAAAATCCCAGCGCACCAACGGGGTGCCAAACTCAAACGTGAAAGCCTTATCCATAGCCAAACATAGCACATACTGCTTTACATGCGCCACAGAACGCTCGAAACTCTTGCAATGGGCCCGCGCAAACTTCTCGTCTTCGACCTCGAAACCGTACCAGACATCGCTCTGGCTAAAAAACTATGGCCGGAAGACACTAAAGACCTATCGCCAGAAGAAACGGTCGAACACATCTACGCCGTTCACCGCGCCGCCAGCAGCACAGGCAGCGACTTCCCCCGTCCATGTTTCCACAAGATCGTCGCCATCGGCTGCCTGTTGGCCGATATCGAACTGGAAGACGGTTACGAAACCTACCACTTCCGCAAGGTGGGTTGCATCGGCGATGAATCCGACGACGAAGCCACCCTCCTTCAAAAGTTCTTTGATTTTGGCGCGCGTGAAAACTTGCGCCTCGTCAGCTTCAATGGGTTGGGCTTCGATAACCCGGTCCTCAAGCTCCGCGCGCTGCACCACCAGATTCCAGCCCGCTGGTTCATGAATCACCTCACCAGCAAGTGGGATAACTACCACTCCAAAAATGCGCTGGCCTACCATGCCGACCTCGCCGAAATGCTCGGCTCCTATCGCGCCATGCCGAAGCTGGATGAAGTCTGCACGCTCGCCGGCCTTCCCGGTAAACTCGATGTCTCCGGTGCCAAGGTCTACGAAATGCACCTCCGTGGCGAGATGCAGGGCATCCGCGATTACTGCGAAACCGATGTCCTCAACACCTATCTGCTCTATCTGCACCACCAGCATCTCGGCGGGCTTCTTCCCACCGAAATGATGGCCGATGAATTCGCTAAGGTGCGTACTTTCCTCGAAAATGAGCGCGGCAAGCGCAACCATCTTGGTCAGTTCCTTGACGCGTGGAACGCCGCCAGCTAAGCAAGAGCCATCTCTAAAAAGAATCATGGAAGCCTAATATGAATCCCACCGCAGCTGTCATCATCATCGGTAACGAAATTCTCTCCGGCCGCACGGTCGATGCGAACATCAGCCATATCGCCCGCCGCCTGTCTGATTGCGGTATCACCATGCGGGAGTGCCGTATCGTCCGCGATGAAGAGGCGGCGATCGTAACCGCAGTGAACGAGCTTCGTAAAACCTACACCTACGTCTTCACTACTGGCGGCATCGGCCCCACGCACGATGACATTACCATCCCCACCATCGCCAAAGCGTTTGGCGTGGCGGTAGAGCGTAATATTCAGGTGGAAAGCAAGCTGCGCGAAAACTATGGCTCCACCATGGCGCCCGCCAGTCTGCGCATGGCCGACTATCCCGCAGGTGCCCGTATCGTCTGGCACGGCGAACAATTCGCACCGGGCTGTATGATGGAAAACGTCATCATCATGGCTGGTGTCCCACGCATCATGCAGATCATGCTGGAAGCTGTTCTGCCACTGCTGCAACAAGGTGAACCTTCCCATACTCGCCAAATTGATGCATGGGTTTCCGAAAGCCATATTGCCGAAGGTCTGGAAGCCATTCAGAACCGCTTTCCGGATATCGACATCGGCAGCTACCCCTACCGTATCGATGGCCGCCCGGGTACCGCTCTGGTCGCCCGCGGCCTCAACGCCATGCAGGTCGAAGAAGCCTTTGCGGCGATCGTCGAACTTCTGAACGAACTCGGCGCAGAAACGCGTGCAGCTTAACTCAAACCAACAAAAAAGGGCCATCGGCCCTTTTTTGTTTCACATCGTTTAGCGCACACGGCTACCGGTGCGGTCAGCTTCCACACGGTTGGCCAGGTCAGCACTGAAGGCCGCCGGGTTCACAGTGTCTTCGGCAATACCGCTCAGCAAGGTATCGGTGTTGCTTTCTTCCTTCAGAGTGGCGTCAAGCAGCTTGGCAGCTTCGCGCATGCCAAGCGTTTCTGCCCATGTCTTCAGGGTGCCATAACGGGCGATCTCATAGTGCTCAACGGCTTGGGCACTGGCGATCAAACCGGCATCCAGCACATTGCCTTCGGCTTCGTCCATAACGTCATCGGCTTCACTGATAAGGCCCTTGATGGCATCACAGCTCTTACGCTCCGGCTCAAGGCCCATCATGTCAAAGATGCGCTCCAGACGTTCGATCTGAACCTCGGTCTGGCTACGGTGCTTTTCAAAGGCATTGCGCAGTTTGATGCTGGTCGAGTTTTCGGCCATAATAGGCAGAGACTCCAGAATACGATGCTCGGCATCGTAAACATCCTTTAGTTGTTCGAGGAACAGATCCTGCAGGCTTCCAACCTCAGGGCTGCTGGTGAACATCTCCTTGATGGTATCGGCGACTCCCATAGTCGTACTCCTTTTCCTAATGATGATTACTGCTGCCAGATTCCCCACCCGACAGTCATCAAGCTAAGCGGCCAACAGGGGGTCTTGTTCCCTATTTTTTCCAAAACACGACATGTCAAAGCCTTGACTACAGCCAAAACCGAAGCCATGCCAAGCGTAAAAATATAGTCGGCGATACGCTCAAACCGAAGCGCACGTCGCTTCCCCGCCCAGCGGATGGAGGCGTAAGATAAAACCGCACTCAGGCAGTACAGCACACTGGTGATCGCAAGATATTCATCCACCATGCTCGGCCCGCTCTGGCGCTCCAAGAGCTTCACCAGGCCAATACCCGTCAGGCATACGCCAACCATGGTGGCTGCGGTGGGGAGAATGTGTGCCGAAAGCCGTTCGGGAGAAAGGAGGGGAGGGGTCGTAGTGCTCATGCGAGTATTAACCAACGCCCATCGCCGCTTCGCAAGTGGCATAACAGAGGCCCGTCAGGTTGCTGCAAGCTAAATTATTGACATAACGCTCCGGAACACACCATAAGGCCGTCCGTTTATCGCGCAACATATGCATTTCAACATCGCGTTCCAGAAGGAAATATCCGATGAAACAATCCATTCTGAATAACGTCTACGCCTATGTCGAAACTCAGGTTCGTTCTGCAAAGGTTCTCAATGAAGCGCGCAAACGCGCCAACCTGTCGGTTCCGGTCGAAGTTCCTGCCGAACTGGATTGGGATATCAACATGTCGACCTTGAATGAGTACAAGGGTCACCTGCGTGCGCGTGCCGAGTTCTACTTCGGCGATAATCACAAGGGCTGCATCGATATCCACGTGACAACCATTGGCAATACCGTGGATGGCAAGTGGGAGCTGATGCTCGACTACACGGCAAAAGTGTGCGCGCAAGGCAAGCTTCCTGCCGATCCAAGCGCCCCCATGCTCAAAGAAGTTCATAAACGCGCAGCCTGAACTGCGATAGCGAATTGATCAAAAGCCTCCAACCCGCTCGGGAAGGAGGCTTTTCTCTATGCTCAGGGTACTGGCCAAACGGTATAATTTCCGTTATGTCATTCCGCGGTGCCCATGTAATCCAATGGCAGAGATAGAGGACTTAAAATCCTTCCAGTGTCAGTTCGAGTCTGACCATGGGCACCAAACTCTAGGCTCAGCCTATTTTTTCTTCCGCCCAGCTAAGTCCTGCAATAACTCAGTCTGAATGGCCTGGATCTCGCTCATGCGCTCCCATTGCTTGGTCACAAGGTGGTCAAGCTTCTCATGCAGAATCCGAATCTCCAACTCCGCCTTCAAGTTAATTTGGTAATCATTCTCACTCCGCAACCGGTCTTTGGCCTCCTGACGATTCTGGCTCATCATGATGATAGGAGCCTGTAATGCGGCCAAACAACTTAAAATCAGATTCATTAAAATGAAGGGGTAGGGGTCAAAATCCACACCAAACAGATGCACCACATTCAGCACGATCCATATCCCCAAAAAGCCCATAAAGCTGAGAATGAACGCCCAGCTTCCACCAAACGCAGCGATCTTATCAGCCAGCATATCACCCACCGAGCGCTTGCCAACAAACTCGTCCTCAACATTGGAAGAAATGGTGCTATGCCCTGCAATACTCGCAGCAACCTCCTTATCCAGCGCACTCAACTCACCGCGTTCATCCAGTAAAATCTCCTGAATCTGAGCCACCCGATACTTCGCCATGGTGGCATGGTCGATCAACGCATCGGTTTTGAGCTTGGGATTCTCGGCCATAATAAATGCTGCAAGGCTCGGCCGTATATGGTCAAGCCGCGTGCCCTTGCCATGAGAAACAGAGGTCTTGCGGCTGGCGGCTTTGGAGGGAGAGGATGTACGAACCATGCTTGAAGCTACCCCAACCTTATCAAGCCAGCTATCGACCGCGCGTATAACCACACAACCCCTGTCACTGGAAAGCCATGCCTCTTCAATCCGATAGCGCGAGAAGTTTGAAGCCTCGCGAGACTTTCGCTAAATTACCCCCATGCGTACACTTTGCCCCCACTGTGGAACCCCCGATACGGCCCACCGCTTTGGCTGGCCGGGACAATGCACGAAGTGTAAAAAGCATCTGCCGCTTAATCTACCGCGTAAGGCGGTGCATGCTATCCGCAGCGCGGCACGGGTCGTTCTGGTGCTTATTGCGGTTTACGCAGTGATCTGGGTTCTCTGGCCTATCTATCAAGATTACCGCCATCGCCTGAAAACACAGACCTGGGCAGCGCAACCTAGCGCTTCGGCTTCATCCGGTAATAATCTTCCAACCAGCCAAACGCCTCGTTGATGGTTTTCAGCGTGTCTTCGGCATGCTTAAGCTCTGCTTCATTTGCGCCCCGCCCGCGCATAAGGTCGGG
>QFOU01000033.1 GCA_003241595.1 Pseudomonas fluorescens | reverse complement strand
AGTCCTACCAGTCCGAAGGTCGACAGTGGGGTTAACGCTGCTGTGACGTTCGGGCTTATGATGAACATCAGGCCTCCGATGACGCTTGATACCGCTGCGGCGATAGACTGCCATACATTGGTAAGAGTCAGCATGTCGTAGTGTTCTTCCTCGCGGTTGGCTGCTACGAAGCCTTCGTACATCAGGGCTTTGAAGGCTGGCTTGTAGGCTGCCATGCCGATGCCGAGCAAGACCTCTGCCGCCATGTAGGACCAGATATTGCTACTGATCCAGATGGCGATGTGGCCTATAGCCCAGAACAGCGAACCTGCAATGATCATCGCCCGCCGACCGTATTTGTCGGCAAGAGGGCTAATGAGAGGGTCGGCGATTAGCATGGCTGTCATGAACGCGCCCTGGATCTGTACGAACTGCGAGAAGTCGATGCCGCGCAGTTTTACAAAGGGCAAGATGACCGCGATGATCAGGTTAAACCCCAAGAGCGCGCTAAGTGCGACCAAGAGTCGGTTGTTAGTGTGAAGTTGAGAGAGTTGCATTGTTTCCCTTTCCTTTTGTTTGAGGGGATTGGACAAAAAAGGGCGGCCCGTAGGCCGCCTGTGACTCAAAACTTTACTTGAATTACCTAGGTGCTACGGAAGATGGAGAACGCACGGAAAGAGGCAGGCCATAGGTGGCTGCGGTCCATGCGAAGGTGGCGTAGGTTTTATTCATAATTACATGATGGGTGCATGAAGATGTGCATGCAAGTTATTTTTGCAGCGCACTAAAAATAATTAGAATGGGGTGGAGGGTTAGGCTATCTCGGTGCGGTAGGCGAGCATGCCGCCTGCCACGTTTACGGCCTCGAAGCCTTCGGAGATGAGGAAGGCGGTCGCGCGGGCGCTACGGCCCCCGACCTTGCAGATGACTGCGATAGGTTGGCAAACGGGAAGTTCAGTGGCGCGGAGTTGGAGATCGGCCAACGGAATGTGGACGATGTTGGGAAGGTGGTCGGCGGCGACCTCGGCGTCTTCGCGGACATCGAGCAGGATGGGAGGGTTCTCGGACGCCATGGCCTCGGCCAGTTGGTGAACCGAGATGGAAGGTACGCTATCCATAATGAGAACCCCTGCCCTGCTGTGCTTAGAACACGAATTTTTCGGTAACGCCAAAGGCGGGGTGAACCGTGCCCTTGGTTTCGAAGAGGACTTCGGCCACAAGCGTTTTGCCGTGCTTGGTATAGATGGTGGCTTCGGGAAGGCCATCGGTACCGATACGCACGCCACCTAGACGACCGCCTTCGGCCAGTTGGGAGACCCATGTGCCGTGGAGTTCGGCAAATGGAGCGTCGACGAGAATCACGTTGTAGGGCTCGGTTTGCGGATGCCCGTGAGTGGGGTTGTCGATAACAAGCTGGGTGTTGGAGATGTTGGCGAGCGCGAGGTTGGCTTCGGCTTGTTTGGCTAGAGTGGCGTCGTCTTCAACCATCACAACCGACTGGCACAGCGGGGCTAGAATGGTAGTGGTATAGCCAGTGGCGCCGGCGATAACTTGCACGGTGTCGGAAGGAGCAACTTCCAGCGCTTGAATAAGGCGGGCGGCTACGAGGGGGCTGTACATCTCGCGGTCGGAACCGAGAGCGGCCGGTTGGTCGAGGTAAGCAGTGGCGACGTCGGACACGAAGGATTCGCGGGGGACATCGGCGAAGCGAGCAAGAAGCTGGTGCTGGTTGACTTTATGGGGACGGAGCTGGCCGTCTACCATGTTAGCGCGTTGCAGTGTGAAAGTTTGGGTGTTCATGTGGGTGACCCTATTCTTTTTTATCGGAGTCGCCAAGTGGGGTGAGCTTGGGAAATGGTGTTTTGATGTAACGTTTCCAGAGTGTATAGGTTTGGTGGGTTGAAGGCAGCAGGCTTGCAAAGGTTGGAAGAATCTCGGGGTAGTTTTGAAGCTCGGACGCGACGAGTGCGGGGTTCATTTCCCAATGAAGCAGGATGTTATCGGCGAATAGCGAGCTGTTATCTTCATTGGTGTCATTCATATAGCTAAGCATGAATACAATGCGTTGTTGAGCGAGTCCGGGCTCGGATGGAGCGATCATAATTGAATTGGCCATTGCTTTGGTTGCCGCCAGTTTATTGCCAAGGAAGGCTTCGATCTGGGCAACGCGATACCAGTTTTGTGCGTTTACCGGAGAGTCTTGAAGGGCCGAGAGGTAGTGTGCATGCGCCGTATTAAGGTAGACAAGACCGACCCCTGCTTGAGCGCCTGTAAGGCCGTAGCCATTGGCGAGGGCGAGGTTTACCTCGGCAAGGTCTTGTCTGCATGTGGGATGGAAGGAGTTGATAGCTAGACATTTAGTAAGGCGGTTTTGCGCAATGAACATAGGGCCCGGGCCAAGTGGTTGTTGAGTGGTGATGTCGCGCAGGGTCGGTTCGGCTTTAAGCGCGTAGTAGTTGGCCATAGAGGTCCAGGCTGACCACATTCCAACTGCCACAAGGGCGGTTGTGAATGCGACTTTGTGAAGCGCGGTACGAGGAGTTGGCGTCTGCTGCGTTTTGGATTCGGGAGCGGATTGAGCCAAGCAGGTCATAAGGATGCCGAGAGCTGCGATGGCCACTGCGGGGATGGAAAGGCTGAGGTCGGTCAGCGCATTTGTGGCGACAAAGGTGAGTGTTGAGATGCCTAGAGCCGGCCAGATTATCCCAGTTTTGCGGGTTGTGAGGCCTTTGGCATAAACCGTGGCTAGGCCAAGGAGTGAAATGCCGAGAAGAGCGACGGCGGGGATACCGAGTTCGATGAGAAGCTCGAGATAGGTATTGTTGGCATGCTCGATGACGTAGGGAATATTACCAAAGAGGTCGGGCGTGCGGGCGATGCTTAACGAGGATTGGAAGGTTCCGAGGCCTGTGCCGGTGATACCGAACTGCGAAATTAGGTTTTGACCTGCATAGTAGATAGTTTGTTGCAGGGTTGCGGTATCGAGGTTTTCGAGAATTTGTTGCGTTACGTAGCCGCCCAGAAGCAGGAACAAGGTGGTCGCCATTAGAAGAATACCTGCTGCGAGGCCGACTAGAGGCCAACGGGCCGGAGGACGCATAGCCGCCAGAAAGCCCACCATAACGATGATACCGGTGAGTGTGCTGATCAGTGCCGTAAGTGACCCTGTAAGGACCAAGGCTGTAAAGTTAACCAATATAAGTAGTGCCCAAGGCCAGCCCGGATGTATGACAAGGAACCAAAAGGCCTTGAGGCGTTGAGATGGAGAGAGGCGGCTGCTGACCTCTCCTACCCGTTGTAGCAAGAGAGCGAGGTTGGCAAGAATTGCCAGGCCCGCAAACGTAGCAAATGAGCCCGGGTTAATGAACGATGCGCTAAGGGCTAGAGGATAGCTGGTTTTGGGGAGCCACATGACGTATGCGTTGCCGAGGGCGAATGTTATGATTCCGTAGAGGCTGGTGATTGAGATGAGGATGGCGACCCCTTTAATAATAGCCAATGGAGAGTGGGTGCCAGTGAGGTATAGGGACCAGCCAATAAGGCCAAGTGCCAAGGCATAGGGCAAGTAGGCTAGTGTTTGCAGAGGGTTAATGGAGAGCGTTGACCATTGCGATGGGCTTGGGGTGAGGCTCCAGAATGGGCTTTCTAAGGCAAGGCCTGTTGGTAGTGGTGTGATTTGCAGGAGGCTCCAGGCCAGCACCATGACTGCCGGTAGAAAGATGGCTAGAATCGGCTTTGTATTGTCGATTTTCTTAAGGTGGGGGCTGAAGAACAGGGTTGTGCCGCAAAAAATAGCCGCGCCCAACGGAATAAGTGATTGTGCTAGAGGGAAGTTTCCTCCGAAGAACATCGCTAAAATGCTCAACAGAATTATGTAGCAGTAAACGCCACGGTTAGCCTTTTTAATAGACGAAGAAGTGTACATAATTGTCTTTTTAATACTTTACAATAGTCTTACCGTTACCTATACACATGGAGGACGGCTTAAACGTCAAGCCCTAACTCGATAATGATCGGAAGGATCTCCAAAATGAAATCCATTTATACGCTTGCAGCTCTCTCTTTGTTGGCTGCTGGCGCAGTTGTTGCTCAACCTGCTGCACCAAAAGACATTTGTGCTGCTAACCAAGCTGCTAACGCTACTGTTATCGCTCGTGCTCAAGCCGCTGCTACTGCCGCTGAGCGTCAAGCCATCTTGAAGGCCGCTATTGACGCTAACCCTGCCAACGCCGTGTGCATCGCCGACCTGGCCCTGCAAATGAGCCTGGCTGTTAACGTTGATCCTGCTGCTGGTCCTGAAGAGTTCGCCGGTGAAGTTCCGACCACTACCGACGGTAATACCGTTCCTGCTGAGAACCCCAGCCAGTTGAACCAAGGCCAGACCACGACTCCTGCCAGCCCTGCTGCGCCGAGCCTGCTCTAGTACTCTTAGTATTACATTATTACAATTAAAGGACTCAAAACGATGACTCGTTTGATGTTGGGAGTTTCCACTCTCGCGCTGGTTGCCGGTGTTGTGAATGCACAAGACGCCGACCGCACCGGTAAAGCTGTTGTTTCTTCGGAGGTTACTCCTGTTAGTGAGCGTATGGCATCTGACCATGCTCCTTTGGGTGTTCGTGCCGGTAGCTTCCTGGTTATTCCTAAGGTTGACCTAGTTGAAACCTACAACGACAATATCTACGCTACCGACGGCAACGAAGAGAGCGACTTTGTAACCAGTATCCGCCCTGAGATCGCTGTACGCAGCAACTGGAGCCGCCACGCCGTTAACGCTGTTGCGAGCGCCAATGTTAAGCGTTACGCTGATAATAGCGACGAAAATACGGAAGCTTACACCGTAGCTGCTGATGGTCGCCTTGATGTCCTCCGCGATACCAGCATTGGTGGTGGCGTATCTCATGCCCGTGCTTTTGAAGATCGTGGTGATCCTAACACTATCGGTACTCCGGAAGAGCCAACCCAATTTGATACCACTATCGCCCGTATCGGCGCTTACCGTGGCTTGGGCAAAATGAACGCGCGTGTTGACAGCGAAGTTCGTATGATTGAGTTTGAAGACGGTCGTTCTTCTACCGGTGCTGTGCTGAGCAACGCCGGTCGTGATCGTAACGAATACACACAAACTGCTCGTGTAGGTTACCAGCTGAGCAATGATTTTGAAGTGTTTGCTCGGGGTAGCTGGGACAACCGTGTGTATGACTCGAAAGCTGTTGCCCGTAGCAACAATGGTCAAGTTTACACCGTTGGTTCGACATTTGACCTGACCGGTAAGACTAAAGGTGAAGTTTACGTTGGTCATATGACCCGTAGCTACGCGAATTCGGGTCGTGCTAAAATTGACGATATTACCTATGGCGGTCGTTTGACTTGGAATGCTACTGACTTGACCACTGTTATTGGTAGCATCAACCGCGGTATTGAAGAAACCACTCTTGCTGGTTCTGACGGTTTTGTTAACACCAACTATGATCTTGGTGTGGAACATGCTCTTACCCGCGACGTTCTGCTGAAAGCAGGTGTTGGCTACACCACCAACGAATACGAAGGTAGTGCGGCTAACCAACGTGATGACGATATTATCGTTGCTAACGTAGGTGCTGACTACTGGTTGAACCGTTGCTTGAAGGCTGGTATTGGCTATAGTTACTCTGATCGCGACAGCAATGTTGCTAGTGGTAGCTTTGCACGTAACACCGTTATGCTGCGCTTGACTGCGACTTACTAACATTACCTATTACTTTAAAGGAGCTTATTTTCCATGTGTAAATTTAATTTATGGATCAGAAGCTCCTTTTTAGTTGCTTTGATGGTTGTGAGTTCTTCCGCTTTTGCCCAAGGACGTGATTTTTCGGCTGGTATTACCAATGCCGGTTCGAGCCCCCTTCCCGCTAGTGTGAGCGCTGAGCGTTCGAACCGTCAGGCTGCTGCTGAAGCTGAGGCGAACGCTGCTTTGGCATCTGCTAAGTCTAAGGTTGTCACTTCGCATGGTCAGTTAGGACCTGGGGATAAGGTCAAAGTTACCGTTTTTTCTGAACCAGATCTTTCTGGCGAATTTGAAATTGATAATACCGGTAGCTTAGCTATGCCGCTGGTAGGTGAAATTCCTGTGCGCGGTTTGACGGCTCGTGAAGTTGAGAAGAAGATTACTGCAACTCTTGAAGAGGGTTACCTTAAAAGCCCGCGTGTAAACATTGAAGTTTTGAACTTCCGCCCCTTCTTTATTTTGGGTGAAGTTAATAAGCCAGGTAGCTACCCTTACGCTAACGACATGAATGTTGTGAATGCTGTTGCGCTTGGCGGTGGTTACACTACACGTGCTAAAATTGGTAAAGTGAGTGTGCGACGCGCAAGTGCGCCGGACAAGGAAGAGTATATTAGTGAAGATTCTCCTGTTTATCCAGGTGATGTTCTTCGGGTTGATGAGCGTTTCTTCTAAGCTTTATTGATAGGTAATTTAAGAATACAGGGCCTTAGGGCCCTTTCTTATTAAATTTTTATTATGTGTGAACAATTTAGGTGGTTTGCGCGCTTGTATCTTGACCAAGCGAGGCCCTTAGCCTATTTGATCATAGATATATTAACATCTTGGGGGTATCGCATTATGAATTCTGCGAATCGCACTATTTGGAACGATCTTGTAAGTGTCACAACGAATCACGTTCAGGGAGTTGAATGGAGCATGAATGCCTACCTCTCTATGCTATTCCGTCGTTGGCAGGTTTTAGCCATTTGTGGTGCTGCCGGGTTGTGCCTTGCAATATTGGTTTTGTTGGCTATGAAGCCTCAATATACCTCTAACGCGATGTTGCAGATCAATACGCGTTCTGAGCAGGTTTCGAGTGTTGAGAATGTAGTGAGTGGGATTACTGCAAGTGATCAGGCGATTCGTACTGAAATTGATGTTTTAACTTCTCGTCGTCTGGCTGCGCGCGTTGTTGATAAGCTTGGTTTGCTTGATGGTAACACTGGCGGCACTAGCTTGCTTGGCCATGTTAAAAACGCTGTTTTGATGGTCTTTAGCCCTATGAAAGAAGATAACGAGCCGAAACAAGACTTAGATTCGCGCCGAACCGCCGCTGTTAATGGCCTGCTGGGAGGGCTTAATGTTAGCCTTTTGCCGCGTAGTTATAGCATTTCAGTGAGCTATACCTCGCACGACCCCGTGATGGCTGCAAAAGTTGCGAACGCGTTTGCACAGGAATATTTGAATAGCCAGTTAGAAGATAAGTTTGATGCAACTCGCCGTGCCAATGACTGGATGAATGAGCGTTTAAAGCAAATGCAAAAGAGCGTGCAAGCTACTCAACTTGCAGCTGAGCAATACCGCGAGCAACATGGTTTGACAGCTGCTAATGGTGTTTTGTTGAGTGATCAACAACTGAGTGAACTTAACAGTCAGTTGATTTTGGCTCGTACTCAATTAGCTGAAGAAGAGGCCAAGTATGGTCAGGCTCGTCGTTTGCAACAAAGTGGCCGAGGTATTGAGAGTGCAGCCGAAGTTTTGAATAACAGTTTGATCAGTAATCTTCGTCAGCAAGAGACTGAAGTACGTCGAGAAATGGCTGAATTGGCTAGTCGTTACGGTGAACGTCACCCCCGCATGATCACAGTGCGTAACCAGTTGGGTGATTTACGTCGCAAGATTTCGGAAGAAGTAAATAAAATTCAAGGTAGCCTTGAAAACAATGTCGCTGTTGCACAGGCGCGTGTGCGTACTTTGCAAGAGCAGCTTAATACATTGCAGAGCAAAACTAGCCTTACCAACGATTCTTCGGTTCAACTGGCTGAACTTGAGCGTCAGGCCGAAGCTGAGCGTACTCTTTATGAGAACTTCTTGAACCGTAGCAAAGAGCTTGCTCAGATGGACTTTATTCAGAGCGATGCCCGCATTATTTCTTTGGCTGAAGTGCCTTTAGCACCTAGCAAGCCTAACAAAGGTATGGTTCTTGCTCTTGGATTGATGCTCGGCTTGGCTGTCGGTGTTGGGATCATGTTCTTACTAGAGATGCTTGATGCAGGCTTCCGTACTGCTGCCCAGGTTGAGAAAGATCTTGGCGAACCTGTTTTGGGGCTTCTGGGTGAAATTTCTAAAACCGATGGACCTCTTTCCAGTTTTGTTATGCGAAAGCCTACAGCTGCTTATACAGAAGGTGTGAGAGCTATTCGAACTGCTATGCAGTTTGCTGACCCAGATCGTCCAGCTCAGGTTATTGCTGTGAGCAGTAGTATTCCTGAAGAAGGTAAGAGCTTCTTTGCTTTAAGCCTTGCTCAGCTAAGTGCGAGTGGAGGCTTGAAAGTGCTTTTGGTAGATGGTGACTTGCGTCGGCCAAGTTTGGCCCGCCAGTTAGAACTGGCACCAAAAGCTGGGTTAGCCGAGCTGTTAGTCGGGCAAGTTAGCCAAAAAGATGTTTTGGTGAAATTACCTGATACCAAGCTTACCGTTATGCCGAGTCTTCCGAACACTCAGTTCTCTCAAGAGTTGTTGGGTAGCAAGAAGATGGAAGAACTTATGGCTGAATGGCGTAAGACATACGATATGATCGTGTTTGATAGTCCTCCGATTATGGCTGTATCGGATGCTATTACTATTGCAAGCTTATGTGATGCAATGCTGTTTGTTGTCCGCTGGGGAACGACTCCTCGAGCTCTTGCAACGAATGCTATCAAGGTCTTGAAATCTTGCCACGTAGACATCTCTGGTTGCGTACTTAACCGTGTTGATTTTGAAAAACAGCAAACGTATTCGCACGGGGAATACGGCTACTATCATGGTAAATACAAAGGATATTATTCGGAGTAACCGAATAGAACTTAGAAATGCTATCAACATTTTCTCATTTTTGGGGTAGGTCAAATTCTCCTAATTCAGGGGAAGTTGCTAGCATACCTGAGGGGATACGCGTTTACGCCGTTGGGGATATTCATGGTAGACGCGACTTGATAGAAGACATGCTTACAGCCATTAAAGCCGACAGTGTTAGCTATACTGGTAAAGTTATTTTGGTTTGTGTTGGTGATTATATTGACAGAGGTCCTGATAGCAAAGGTGTTGTAGATGCTTTGTTGAATGACATACCCGAGCAATGGGAAACTATCTTTTTAAGAGGTAATCATGAGCAGGTAATGCTCAATTTTATTGAAAACCCTAAAATGCGTACTGAATGGATGGCATGGGGAGGTCTTCAGGCCTTAGAAAGCTATGGCATAGCTCCGTACGGTAGTAAGGGCTTGCGAGATCCGGAAGCTCTTGCTGCTGAGGTAAATTATGTTCTGGAAGAAGTGGATCATAAAAATTTTTTCTCTTCGACCCGTATGTGGTATGTATGTGGTAGTTATTTGTTTGTCCATGCTGGTGTGCGCCCTTCTCTTCGATTGGATCGCCAGATGGACGAAGACTTATTATTCATCCGGGACGATTTTTTAGGTAAGCCGCATGGCTTGCCTTATAGAATTGTATTTGGACACACTATTTTTGATAACGTACTTATTGAGAACGATAGAATTGCCTTAGATACCGGGGCTTTTCAGAGTGGAAAACTGAGCTGTATTTGTTTGGAGGGCACTGAGGCGAGTGTTCTTCAAGTAGTGCGCTAATTTATATAAAAAGGGGGGCATCTCTATGTTGTCATCATATTTTCAACATCCTGGTGTAGGTAGTATTCGTTTTATGCTGCGGGCAATTGAACCGTTGCTTATTATTATATGCTCTGTTGCAGCTTATCTTTTCCATGTGGGCCCTGAAATGTATAGTTCGGCGGTGGCTTTGACTTTAGTGGCGGCGAGCATTTTTGGTATTGGTGCGGGTGCTTTGAAGCTTTATGAGGATTATGCCTTGCGTAATCTTATCAATAGTATACCTCGCTTATTTACGTTAGTTTTTCTGACTTTTGGTAGTTTGTTAATTTTATTGTTTCTTTTTAAGATTTCGGCGCAATTTTCGCGTGTATGGCTGATTTTATGGTCGGTATCTTTTATGGCATCTGTGTTGGGGTTGCGTTGGTGGGCAGCGTGGACCATTAAGCAGAGCATTGCCAAGGGCTTGTGGAAGCGTCGAATGGCGGTATTGGGATGCAATGATAAAGCCGTTGAATTAGTCAAAGAGCTTTATGAAAACCCACAGCCTGATGTTGAGTTTGTTGGTGTATTTTGTGTGTCGCCTGATATGGATTACAAATCGGTTTCCAGTAAATTGGAGATAAGCTGCCCCCTTCCTGGCGGAAGCTTTGATAAGCTTTTGAAGCTGTGTGCTAAAGGTGCTGTAGACGATGTAGTTATTGCGGAAAACCTTGAGAAGCTTGACCATGCGAGCAATATTTTCTTGGAGCTCAATAGCTATCCCATCAATGCATGGTATTGCCTGCCTTTAGGTTTGATTGGGCGTATGAGTTTAACGGGCGGTTTGCCTTTGGTCTTGATTTTCAAGCGTCCTTTGGAAGGTCACTCGGTTTTGCTGAAGCGTGCCATTGATGTGCTAGCTAGTGGAATGATTTTGACCATGATTGCTCCGGTTATGTTGGTGGTCGCGCTTTTGGTGAAAATGTCCTCCCCTGGGCCGATCTTCTTCCGTCAGCAGCGCGGCGGCTTTAATGGTGAAGAATTTGAAATGCTTAAGTTCCGCAGCATGCGCGAAGGGTCGGACGCTGTAAAAGATGAAAATGGTAAGGAAATGCAGGCGCTTAAGAATGATCCGCGTGTGACGTGGATTGGGAAAATCATTCGTAAGACCAGCTTGGATGAGTTGCCTCAGCTTATTAACGTATTGCGTGGCGATATGAGCCTTGTAGGCCCCCGCCCCCACGTGCCGAGCCATAATAACTACTACGAGAACTTGATTGACGTTTATGCCAGCCGTCACAAAATGAAGCCAGGCCTTACAGGATGGGCCCAATTGAATGGTTTGCGCGGTGAGACCGAGACGCTGGAAAAGATGGAAAAACGTGTCGAGTTTGATATTTGGTACACGCAAAACTGGAGCTTCTGGATGGATGTTAAAATCATCCTGATGACGCCGTTTACGGTTCTGTTCCAAAAGACGGCGTATTAGTCTTTTCAGACATACAGGATTTCTGGATCGAACATATCTGTTCTTTCAGCGTCTTAATGGATTTTGAGAGATAGTTTAATGTGAGAATGAATTGTTTTTAACAAAACACGCCATTTTTGCGCTGCCCTTTTTCTTTGTGATAGCGGCCCTTTAGGGCCGCTGCGTTTGTTTTCTAAAGAGTTTTTCGGTCCCCTATGGTGCGGTATGAAAAATGAAAGGGCCGCTGGAGTGAATCCCGGCGGCCCTTTCTCGAAAGTAGAATATTACTGCATGCAGTGAGGTTGGTCTGGCTTCGGTGTAGAGCAATAGCGCACCGATTTGTTTCACCTACCTCCAGTTGCAATTTTTATTGCGGTAGTTTTCGGTGAGGCAGCTTTGGGTGATGAGGCGATGACCACTGGGTACCGGCACAACATTTACCGACTTGTGGTACGGTATGTAGGTAATGACGGATTGGCCTGTTTGCGCATTGGTGATTTTGACGTAGAGCGGAAATTCGCACCATTCATTGATCACCTTGACCGTATTGCTATTTGGGGATGGGCTGAGGTTAAGGCAGCCTTGCCGTTCAATGCCAAGCTCAGCGAGTTCTTGAGAGCTGAGCTGGGCATGAGCCAGCGGCGCCGAGTTAAAGCTTAGAATGGCAGCGATGACTGTGGCGGCAATTCTCTTCATTTCCAGCTCCTGTTTTTGAAGGTGTGGACACGGCAGCGCTTGGGGTAATCGCGAGCTGAGCAGGTTTCGGCAATGATAAGATGGCCGGGAGTGGTTCCGGTTATCATCACCCTGCTTTGCGGCGAGATGGTGTGCATGTTTTCGAACACGTAGTTGGCATTTGTGTCGATAAAGATCGCGACGACGGTGTAGTCGCAATATTCGTTTGTGGCGATCGCGTGAGTGCCGTTGTCTTCGATGTACATGCAATCGTCGTTGCGGAAGGCGTTAAGTTGTTGGCTGTGCCCAATGGACGGGATTGCGAAGAGAGTAGCCAGACTGAGGCTGGCAGCAAGAAGGTGTGCTTTCATAAAATGTTCTCCTTAAGAACAGCATGAAGGGAAAGCGGTATACGAATGTGGTGCGGATGAATCCGGCGGCAACCTAGGCTTAGCCGGGGATTGTGTCAATGAGGCTAAATGAATGTATTTTTAGGGGTTTGGGTGGATATGTTCACCTCAACACTAAAGCCACCCGAGGGTGGCTTTAGCTGTCTACATTTAGAAATTGGCTCCGGCGGTTGGGATCGAACCAACGACCCACGGATTAACAGTCCGTTGCTCTACCGCTGAGCTACGCCGGAATAGGTAGACGCGCTCTTATGCGAAATTGGCGCGGGTCTGTCAATCCTATTTTCGGCAATTTGCTTATGTTTTAGCCCTGCCCTGCGAAGGAGTGTGGGATTATGGTTTGGATGTGTGGAATTTGCGGTTGAACGATAAGAAAAATCCACCCGAAGGTGGATTGGAAATTTTGGAGGCCGGAGCGGGATTGACCGAACCTACGGATGCGGTCGTTCCCGTCCGCTATAGAATGGTGGTTGAAAATAAGATTGGAGGCCGGAGCGGGATTCGAACCCGCGCATGACGGTTTTGCAGACCGTAGCGTTACCACTTCGCCATCCGGCCAGCCATGAGGCTTTAAGAAAGCTTGTGCAGATAACGGGGTTTGGTGGGGATTGTCAATGAGAGCCTTACGAGCATGCTGCTTTTTTGGCCGTGAGTGAACGAGTTCTTTTGAATTGGCACCTGATTTGATATGAAGGTGCCTATGAATAGCGACAAAAACCTTTCGAAGTCCCCTTCTCTTCTCTGCCTTTTGTGGGGCTGGTTTAAAGAATTAAGCTTATTTAAGAAGATTGTTTACCTTGCTATGTTTGCCGGGCTGTATGCGGCATCGGTATTGCTTGTAGTGGCGGCGTATTGGCTTAAGACGGATTTGAATTACAATGTGTTCACCCACGGGGGCTGGCATACCTTTGCGCAGTGTGTGCGCGTGGGTTTAGAGCTTAATTAAGCTCAACTAATTACGATAAGATAGGTGAGGGCCTCTGGATGCAGGGGCTTTTTTTTAGATATTCGTGGCAGGAGATAGAGGCAAAAAAATAGCGCTAATGCGCTGCGTCTTTACTTTAATTTGCATGTTTAAGATTTTGTATCTTAAAACTTTGGAGCGGGAAAAGGGATTCGAACCCTCGACCCTCACCATGGCAAGGTGATGCTCTACCACTGAGCTATTCCCGCGCTCCATTGCGGCGTGGTTATAGCGGGAGTTTGAGCGCCTCGTCAAGGCTGATTTTCGATTTTTTTACGGATTCGTTTTTTTGTAAATTAGCCCTTGCGCTACCCCCAAAGGTTGAGTATAAGCGGCGTGTTCTGTGGAAGTCCCCTTCGTCTAGCGGTTAGGACGTTACCCTTTCACGGTGAAAACAGGGGTTCGATTCCCCTAGGGGACGCCAATTTTTTTAGAACTGATTTTCCAGTATTCAAATTTAAGTGTTTAGTGTAGTTAACGGTTATGACCGAAGCACTTCGTATTTCAGTTGAAGAGAATGATGTAAATACCCGATTGGATGTGTTTTTGACGTCTCGGCTAGGTATTGATGTGAGTCGGGCGGGGGTTCAGAAGTGGATTAAAGACGGGTTTGTGACCCGCGATGGCAACATTGAAGCTAACCCTGCCAAGAAGGTGCGTTTGGGGGAGAGCTTTGATATTGATGTGCCGGCGGCGGAGGCGAGTGAGCTTGTGCCTGAGAATGTCCCGTTAGATGTTGTGTATGAAGACAGCGACCTGCTTGTGATTAACAAGCCCGCCGGTTTGACCGTGCACCCTGCCCCCGGCAACTATACCGGCACCATGGTGCAAGCGTTGTTGCACCACTGTGGCGACAGTTTGAGTGGTATTAATGGTGAGGCGCGGCCCGGAATTGTTCACCGCATTGATAAAGACACCAGCGGCCTGCTAGTTGTAGCTAAGCATGATGTGGCGCACCGCGGGTTAGCCAAGCAATTTGCCAAACATGACATTCATAGAAAG
>QFOU01000032.1 GCA_003241595.1 Pseudomonas fluorescens | reverse complement strand
AGCAATTGGAATCGGATTGGAATGCCTGTTTTTCTCAAGCCGTAACCACACTTTGGCAGCAAGCCGAAGCCGCACTCGCAGCCGATCAAAGCGTTATTCTCGATTTCGGCTTCTGGGATATCGCCTCCCGCACCCATGCGCGGAATATAGCTCGCAAAACAGGGGTTATATTCCAACATTATTATCTCGCAACCCCGCAAGACATTATCCTCCAACGCCTTGCCCAACGCCAGGGCTCTCTCGCGGCTTCAAATCTGGCCAATTTTGCCAAGCTTGAAAAACAATTTGAACCTCCCACGGCGGAGGAAAAGATGTCGCTTTTAGTTGTTGAAACAACTTGAAAAGCGTCGCACTTGCATCACTCTGTCGTATAAAGTGTTCCCAAAGGGTAGCCAACAGCTGCATATCTACCTATAACCGCCCTATCAAAAGGAAATCTCTGCGCATACGCCCCTCAAGCAAAAGCTAACTAAATACCTATCGGAAAGGAGGCCCCCATGGTCGAACACAATCACTACGACAACGCTCCCCACCGTGGCCTCACCGACGATACGTATATCGAGATTCTTGTCGCACTCGATGCCGACAACCCCCAGCGTAAACTCAAAAAGCTACTGATCGATCTCCACCCGGCCGACATCGCCGACCTTATCGAACGTCTCCCGCGTGAGCACCGCGCCGAGGTCGTGCAGGCGACACCGAAGGAGCACGTGGGCGATATGCTTGCCGAGCTGGAAGACGGGGTAAAAGAATACATCCTCCAAACCATGGACCCCGAGGTGCTCAAAGAGATCATCTCGGAAATGGAATCGGACGATGCCGCCGACATGGCTCAGGCCGTAGAGGATATGGCAGAAGAGGAGGGGGTGGAGATCGACGCGGAAGACCTCCTCGCCGACCACCAGCACAAACACCTGCTGGATTTCGAACCAGACACCGCCGGTGGTCTCATGCAGCTGGAGGTCGTGACCGCGCTCCCGACCGAAACCGTCACCCGCATGCTGAAGTACCTGCGCGAAACGCCCGACCTCCCCAATAACCCGGGGAGTATCTTCGTGGTCAACAAGCAACGCAAATTGCTGGGCACAATCTCGCTGGGCCGCCTCATTCGCATGCCGCTTACGGCAACTCTGGAAGACGTGATGCGCAAAGAGCCGCTCAACGTGCAGCCAGAGGCCAGCGCGGAAGAAGTGATCAAGATCTTCGAGAAGTACGACATCCACAACCTCGCTGTGCTCAACAAACGCGGCCAGCTTTTAGGGCGTATTACTATCGACGACGTGCTCGACACCGTCATGGACGAAGAAGCTTACCGCCAGTCCGCCGCAGCGGGTGTGGATGCCTCCGAAGACTTGTTCGCGCCGGCACTGGAGAGCACTCGCTACCGCATGCCATGGCTCATCGTGAACCTCGGCACCGCCATCGCTGCCGCCTCCGTCATTGCCCTGTTCGAAAACTCCATCGCCCAACTCACCACACTGGCGGTGCTTATGCCGATTATTACCAGCATGGGCGGCAACGCCACCACTCAAACCCAAACCGTGGTCATCCGCGGCTTGGCACTGGGCCAGATCACCAGCCACAACAAATGGAACCTCTTCCGCAAGGAGTTTATGGTCGGCGCCTACAAAGGTATCTTCCTGTCTACCATCATGGCACTGGGCGCATGGCTAATCTTTGGCAACCCAATGCTCGCCTTGGTGATCGCATTGGCCACGGTCGCCAACCACCTCATCGCCGCTTTTGCTGGCTGGGCTACTCCCATCGTGCTGAAGAAGTTCAAGTACGATCCCGCCATCAGCAGCGGCGTCATCACCACCACCTTCACCGATGTTGGCGGCTTCTTCGTCTTCCTCAGCCTCGCCACCCTGCTGCTGCTCTAACGCGGCACACCAAAAGAGAAGGGGCCCAACGGCCCCTTTGCTCTATTCCGAACTCTCCAGAACTTACTTGGCAAACTGCTCGTTCAGATGAGCCGCCAGATAGTCCTGAGCCACACGTGCCTCGGGCAGTACACTGTCAAACCCGAAGAACTCGTGCGTTACACCGGGGAAGTTCTGGTAAGCTGTCGGCACACCACTCTGACGCAAACGGTTGGCCAACAGAATACCATCATCCTTGATAGGATCGATTCCAGCCGTAATAACGGTGGTCGGCGGCAAGCCTTCCAGCTTCGAATCCACCAGACTCAAGCGCGGATCCTTCAGCACCTCGGCACGGGATTCAGGACGTGCAATCTGGCTCACGAACCACTCCATGCTCGCCTTGCTCAGCGGCACGGCGTTGGCATACATCTGGTAGCTCGGGGTCAGCATGTCGGTCTGCGCAACGGGGTAGATCAAGCCCAGCGCAACCGGAGCCTTCAAACCATTGCTCAGCGCAAGGATACCCACGTTGGTCGCAAGGTTACCACCGGCACTTTCACCTACAACAGCAACCTTGGCCGGGTCACCGTTGTACTCGCCAATGTTATCAACAACCCACTTATAGGCCGAGATCGCATCTTCCTGCGGGGCAGGGAAGCGGCTCTCAGGTGCCAGTCGGTATTCCGGAGCCACGACGATCGCACCGGTCTTGCGGGCCAACGCTACAATGCTGTTCTCATAGGCCTTGGCACTGCCAATTACAAAACCACCACCATGGAAGTACAGGATGACCGGTCGCGGCGTATCGCCTTTGCCATCAACCTTGGTGTAGTAGATCTTCATCGGCAGCTTGTCGCCGGAAACACTCATGTACTTGTCACTATCCACTTCAATGTCGCGGGTCGAAAGTTTCTTGGCCTTAATTTCCTTCAGCAATACCTTCTCGGCATCAGCCAAGGTCGGTTGCTTGCGCGCTTCACGCGGGCTCAGCATCGAGATAGGCTTCGGCTCAAGGCTGGCATAAGCAGCCAACAGGGCCTGCATGCTCGGAGTCGGCACATCAGGCAGGTTGCTGGGTACTACGCTGGTTGTCATGGTCGTGGTGGTGGTCATGGTGCGCTCAACCTGAGTTTGCGCAATTGCCGGAACAGCCACAACAGCAGCCAAGGCAGCGGTAGTAATAATGGAGTTGAGTTTAGTCATAGTGGTTATCCCCCTGTATTAGTGATGTTGTTCATCCATCGCCAAGCCCAACGCCTTGCCGCACCGCTTGTTCCTTTTTTTCTCGGGTTCCCGTGCCAGATCAAATATATGGATGTTCTTTAAGCGCAGCCCTTAACTCTGCCGTACTCTGCGTTAAGTTGTTTTCAATAAAGAGTGAACGCCATGACATTCCCCCTCGTCGCCATCCTTCCTATTGCCATGCTGCTGGCCAGTAATATCTTCATGACACTGGCATGGTACGGCCACCTTAAATACCCCCATGCACCCATTACTCTGGTTATTCTGGCCTCGTGGGGAATTGCACTGCTCGAGTACTGCCTTGCCGTGCCCGCCAATCGCATCGGCTACGGCTATTACACGGCGACTGAACTCAAAACCATTCAGGAAGTCATCACGCTTATGGTCTTTATTGGATTCTCGATTTTATATCTGGGGGAGAAGATCACCTTCCAGCACCTCCTAGGCTTTGCCGTCATCGCTGTGGGTGGATATCTCGTCTTCAGCGCTCCAAAGTAGCCAAAAAAGCAAAACCGTCGGAAATCGCCAGTCGTTTCACGTATGGAACATGCGCAAAAACTCTCTAAAACGCGTTTTAAGGGGAGGGTGCCTCATTTTTAATCCGCCATCTGCCATATTGCGCCGTTAAACCAACCCCCAACCTATACCTTTTCCGCCACTTCTGTTAAAAATGCATTGTTATAAATAGAGCCGAAAGCAGTTAAGATTATGTCCACAACACCTCCCAGCTCAACCGTCATGCAGTCCAACATCCAGCCGATCACGATCGAAGAGGAAATGCGCAAGTCGTACCTCGACTATGCCATGTCCGTTATCGTATCCCGCGCGTTGCCGGATGTCCGCGACGGCCTCAAGCCCGTACACCGCCGTATTCTCTACGCCCAAAGCGCAATGGGTAACGATTACAACCGCAAGCACCTCAAATCGGCACGTGTGGTCGGTGATGTCATGGGTAAATTCCACCCGCACGGCGATGGCGCCATCTATGACGCCATGGCACGTATGGCCCAGGATTTCTCCCTCCGCCTGCCGCTGGAAGACGGCCAAGGTAACTTCGGTAGCATGGATGGCGACTCTCCCGCGGCGATGCGTTATACCGAAATCCGTCTCTCCAAAGCCGGTAGCGCCATGCTGTCGGATATCGACGAAGATACCGTAGACTTCCAACCGAACTATGACGGCTCCGAGCAAGAGCCGCGCGTCCTTCCCACCCGTATTCCAAACGTACTGGTTAACGGGGGTGGTGGTATCGCCGTGGGTATGGCGACCAACATCCCGCCGCACAACCTCGGCGAGATCATCGATGCCTGCTTGCACCTCATCGATAACCCGAATGCCGATCCGCTGGAACTGAACGAGATCGTTAAAGGCCCGGACTTCCCCACCGGCGGTATCATCGTCGGCCGCTCGGCTATCCTGTCCGGTAACGCCTCGGGCCGCGGTAGCATCACCGTGCGTGCCAAGGTCGAGATTCAAGACCCCGACACCAAGCCGGTTATTATCGTCAACGAAGTTCCCTATCAGGTGAACAAGGCCAACCTCATCATCAAGATCGCCGATCTGGTGAAGGACAAGGTGATCGAAGACATCTCCGACATCCGCGACGAATCCGACCGTTTCGGCGTCCGCGTGGTTATCGAGCTCAAGCGTAATACCAACGCCGAAGTCGTGCTCAACCAGCTTTACAAGCACACCGATCTTCAAACCAGCTTCAGCTATAACATGGTAGTGCTCGATGGCGGCCTGCCGAAGCTCTTGGGTATCACCCCCATGCTGCGCGCCTTCCTCAACCACCGCGATGAAGTCGTCACCCGCCGCACCAAGTTCCGCCTCGCCAAAGCCCGCGATCGCGCGCACATCTTGGTGGGTCTCGGTATCGCCGTCGGCAATATCGACGAAGTGATCAAGATCGTCCGTAACGCGCCGGATCCTTCCATCGCGAAGGAGCAACTCATGGAGCGCGCATGGCCGGCCGATGCCGTGAAGCCGCTGCTGGAGCTGCTGGGCGACCAGGCCGACATCACGTCCTACAAGCTGTCCAACCTGCAAGCTCAAGCGATCCTCGATCTGCGCCTCCATCGCCTGACCGGCCTCGAGCGCGACAAGATCCTGGCCGAAGCCGCCGAGATCGCCGAAAGCATCCGCTACCTGCTCAGCATCTTGTCCGACCGTGGCGTTCTGTTCCAAGTGATCAAGGATGAGCTGATCGAAGTTAAAGCCAACTTCGCTACCCCCCGCCGCACCGAGATCGTCGACGGCGGTGCCGACATGGCCATGGAAGACCTGATCCCACCGGAAGACGTGGTGGTCACCATCAGTTCCGATGGCTACGTCAAGCGTGTGCCGCTCGCCACCTTCCGCGCCCAGCGCCGTGGCGGTAAGGGTAAGGCGGCTGCCAACCTGCGCGAGAACGAGGAAATGTCCAATCTCTTCGTCGCCAACACGCACGATCCTCTCCTGTTCTTCACCAACAAGGGTAACGTCTTCAAGCTGAAGGTATACGAACTGCCGCAAGCCACCGCCACCTCGCGCGGTAAGGCGTTCGTCAACCTGCTGCAACTGGCCAAGGATGAACACGTAGCCGCCTCCGTGCCGATCCCGCGTGACGAATCCACCTGGTCCAGCCAGTTCCTCGTCTTCGCCACTCAAAATGGTATGATCCGTAAAACCCCGCTGTCTGCCTACGCCAACGTACGCAGCACCGGTATCTACGGTATGGGTCTCGGCAATGGCGACAAGCTGCTGGATGTCCACTTGTTGCCGCGCGTTATCCCAACTGCCATGGAAGCCGTCATGTCCGGCGAAACTACGGCCGAAGGCGCCAACGAAGCTCCCTCCGCCGCCAGTATCCTCATGTCGTCGGCCAACGGTTCGGCGGTTCGCTTCAGCGCAGCCGACGATGAGATTCGTCCCATCGCCTCCCGTACTTCTACCGGTGTGCGTGGTATGAACCTCCGTCCGAAGGATCACGTCATGGCCATGTACGTTCTGTCGCAAGACGAATCGCACATCCTCACCGTCACCGAAAACGGCTACGGTAAACTGACCCCCGCCTCGGATTACCCCGAGAAGGGTCGCGGTACCATGGGCGTCATCAGCATCCAAACCACCAACCGTAACGGTAACGTGGTCGCGGCACTGCCGGTCTCGCTGGAAGATCAGATCATGATCGCCACCAACGATGGCCAGCTCATCCGCATGAACGTCGCCGACATTTCCATCATGGGCCGCAACACCCAAGGTGTCCGCCTGTTCAGCGTGACGGATGCCCAGGTTCGCCTCGTCACCCGCCTCAACAGTAAGGTGCTGAATGCCGAAGGTGAGTCCAACCCGGAAGCCGATGTAGTGCCAACTGAAGGTGTCGAAGCCTCAGTGGTTGAAGCCGAAGGCGAAACCGCTGCGACCGAAACCACCCCCGAAGAAGAACCCACCATCAACTAAGGGCAGGGGCCTCGGCTCCTAAAGCAAAGAGAGGGCTCCGGCCCTCTCTTTTGGTTATGTACACATATTGAAAATAAGCTATATTGCCCACCGAACACCCCGCCAGCTCAGGAGCTTGAAATGGGCCAGATCTTTTGGGATAAACTCCCCGGAACATTTATTGATATTACTCAGCCGCTCGCCGATGTGCTCCAGCAGGTCAACAGCCTGCCTCTAGGCATCATAAGGCAAAGCACCGGCGAATTTCTGGGCATGGGTTTCAACCCTGGCGACCAGAAGAAATTGGTGCCACTGCATGCGACGGTCAATCACGAGCCCCCCACGCCTGAAATGGTGAAGGAAGCCACTACCGCTCTTTGCAACCTGGGCAAGCCCGAGATGGTCAAGGTCAGCACGCAAGCCGAAATGCTCTTCTTTGCGCAGGTCTACACCAACTTCGCCAAAGACCAGCCTCTCTATTCACTCAGCGAAGAAGCCGACGACATGCTCCACGCAATGTACTCTGTGCATGTCTAAACTAAAAAAAATCATGCGGGCCCCTTCATGGGGCCCGTTCTATTTCCATCCTACCTTTAAAGCCAAAGTCACTCACTGCAACAATTTTACTGCCTCTCTTTTTCAATAAAATCATTATAAAAAGGGAGGGCTTACTCACCCTTTTCAGCAACATAAAAGCCACACTCACCACAATATGTTGCGCTGCACGTCTACTATCTCGCTTTTTGGCAAGTTTCCGCGATGATATAACCAAGTTAACGAAATAAGGCCAAACCCCATGAACGCCCCTACAGCACCGCAAGCGACTCCATTCAATCCTCTTGGCAAATCCGTTGTCTACACCAGCTTGGTATCCCGCAGCCTCGATCTCGCGGCCGGTACCCGTACAAATGTAGAATCCTACGATAAGTGGGGTATCAACCTCGCTAAGCTGCAAAAGCTGGGTAAGTGCTACCGCGAGGGTTGGCTGCACAACGTGCTCACCCGCATCACTCCGATTACATCGAATGAATCCAACGATTACCTCATGATGGCCGACCTGTTTGTGAATAATAAGTCCGATGCGCAATATCTCTGTGGCGTCCTCAGTCGCAGCCTCTCGGCCTTCGCAACGGTTGCTGGCGTTTCTTCGGGCAGCAAAGTCGTGCCCATCCAGCTTAACAACCATGTTGAACTTTATAACCGAATTGCCTCTTCACTCGAAGAACGCTTCGGGTTTAAAGCGCCGGCGCCTTTCGCCAGCACTACCATCAGCCGCGAGATGCAGGCTCAAATTCCGTTCATCCGCGGTTTCCTCAATCAGCACTTTAAGGTAGCTTAAAGGCCTCATGGTCACTCTCCCCCGCTTTTACTCGTCTATTCCGTCGATTGCAGCAATTACCATTACGTGCACGCTGACATTCGCCGCTTACGCGCAATCGGTGTCTGAAACTGCACCTGCCGCAGCCGAGCCGAAAGCAGAAGGCGCATCAAACACGCTTGATAGCGCTGCCCATGTTCTCGAAAACTTTCTCCCGGAAGCAGCCGCCGAAGCCACTCCCACCATTGTGCCGCTTAACACGCAATTGCACCCCGCTACGCCTTGGCCTTCGGTTGCTCAAACGCCGTCCGATACCGTTCCATTGCCGCAGAATCTGCTCAACTACAGCGGCGTAGAGATCTCTGCCCAAAACCTGCTGAGAGATGATTACGCAACATGGGCGTCCTATCTCGGCTCCAATCCTAAGGTGGAAGCTCTTGGTCTCGGTCTTTACAAAACCTTCGGATGCCTCGAAACCGAATGTGATACCAAACGCAGCCTGCTGATTGTGGAGCCCTACGCACATAAGGTTTTTGTCGCCTTTGTTTCGCAAAACAAGGTTGTTATGCGCCCCAGTCTGATGAGCTGGCCCGACGCCGCCATCCCCAGCCTCAAGCAATGGCTGGCCGATGCAACAAGCGAAGACTAGATGCGCGCAAATTCATTAAGGCCCCGCAAGGGGTCTTTTCAGTTGCCTAGCAATCACACCCTGTACCTTAAAGGGCGCATGTTAAGCGAATTCAAGCAGCCGTTCGGCATCGTTCATGGTTAGAATACGGGCTAATGAAGTACGCATTCGCCCCACGCCCGCAATTCGCGCAAGCCACCTACGGCGTTGCTCTTGGTGTTCTGGTCGGGGTTCTCTCCGTCTCGCAATCGCATGCCGAACAGATTCAAATTTTACGCCGCGCCCCCGCCAGCACCGAAGGCTTGGTCGCCTTCACCAATTTCCAGCGGGAAGAACAGGCCATCACGCAAAACCTGCCCTGCAAATGGATCAGCAAAGACGGTCGCTTAGGCCCCAGTTACGGCAATGCCCGCTACGACTTCCTCTGTAAAGGCGGAGACTTCGCCACGATCAGCCTCTATCTCGATAAATCCCAGCAAAGCGGCGTCGGCAAGGTTCGCCTGCTGTACCGCGACTGGCCGGCAAACACCAACCCCAACGCGGGTGAGGCTGAAACCGCCATGAAATTCCTCCAACACGTCGTTGGCCGCTTTGTGCCTGCCTCTATCGCCGGCGGGGTCTCCGATGCATTCTGGAGCCAGAAGTCACAGACATTTAGCCAGCCCGGCATCGACATTAAATTCACGCTGGAAAAAGGCAGCAAGTTTAACGTGCGCCGCCTTGAGATCACGGGTACCGACCGCGAACTCTCTCCGCAAGCCGTACCTCTTATTCCGGTCGATGGCGGCCTCACTCGCATTACACCGGCACCCCAAGTTCCGTCCCAGGTCTTTATCTATGGCAAAGATGGCGAACCCGTTCCAGCGCCCGAGCGCATTCTGCCCGGCGTAGCCGTGACTACTCCCATGCCAGCCGCAACTTTGCCTGCGCCCACCACTGTTACAGTCGTCACACCTAGCGATGCTGGCCTCGCTAAACCGGTGGAAACACCGGCGCAGATCAATATCCTGCCAGCCGTTCCCGGCAATATCGTACCGCAACCGGCGCAACTGGCTCCGTCGAATTACCGCGATACCACCGCCGCCGAACCAGAGGTCGATACCCCGCTGCCCACTCTGCCGCAGTCCGGTAATAAGATCCCCAATCCCGAAGGGCAGGGGCTGACCATCCCCGCCAATGCTCCGGCAGGCCCCCTTCAACTCGCGCCCGCTCCCAAAGCGCCAGAAACCGTTCCGGCTCAACCGCTGCAAGAAGCTACGCCGGCCGAGCTGTACACGGCGCCGGCCCCCGAGAGCAAAGAGGTTCCCGCAGCCCCGCCAGAACCATCCGCCAAACTGGTGCCAAATACTCAAGATATTACCTCGGGTGGCACAACCGGTCGCGCGCCCAGCAATTTCGATGCATATAACCGCGCAATGGAATTAACGAAGGATGTGGAAACCCGCGCCCAAGTCTCGCGTGTAGAAGTCGCTAAAGTAACTGCCAGCAAACCTGCTGAAGAGATCAAATCTCAAACCACGGTTCCGGCATTGAAACCCGCGGCTCAAACTCCCGCACCCGCACCTGCTGCGGTGCCTACCAAGGCGCAAGGCGAGGGGCTTGGCACTCAACAAATGCCAACACAGGCGTCTATTCTGGAAGATATGGGCCAGCCTCAAAACTACCAGGGCCCCAGCAACGCAACGGCTCGTCCGCTGCCACAGCTTAAATTTGTGCCCAAGGCCGAGCCGCTTCAGTCTCCCGATCAGGTTATCCAGTTCGAAGACGAACGCAGCAAACTTTAACCGATAACCTAACAAATCGGGCGGGGGTGCTACACCCCCGCTTCTTTTTTGGCCCTAAGCAATTTCCAACGCTCAACAACTTGGTTATGTTGGCTGCATCATTACCCCTGAATAAAGAAGAAAAGGAGCCTCCAATGGCAAAAACAACGGTCACAGTCGCGCGCGGAGACGGTATCGGCCCCGAGATCATGGACGCCACCATCAAGATTTTGCAAGCCGCCGGCGCTGAACTGGAATACGACTTCGTTGAACTCGGCGAGCAAGTCTTCAAACGCGGCATCATGAATGGTATCGAGCCTAAGGCATGGGATAGCATCCGCAAGAACCGCCTGCTTTTTAAAGCCCCGATCACCACTCCGCAAGGCGGCGGCTATAAGTCCGTGAACGTGACCATGCGTAAAGCCTTCGGCCAGTTCGCCAACGTACGCCCGGTTCGCACCTTCGATGGCTTCGTGCACAGCAAGCACGCCAATGTCGATATGGTCATCGTCCGCGAGAATGAGGAAAGCCTCTACGCCGGTATCGAATACCGCCAAACCCGCGACACCTGCCACGCCGTTAAGCTGATCTCCCGCACGGGTACCGAGCTGATCGTGCGCTACGCCTTCGAGTACGCCCGCGCCAACGGCCGCAAGAAAGTCACTTGCCTGGTGAAGGACAACATCATGAAGGTCACCGACGGCCTCTTCCACCAGGTCTTCAACCTGATCGGTAACGAATACCCCGAGATCCAGAAGGACAGCCTCATCGTCGATATCGGTATGGCTCGCATCGCCGATACTCCGGAAAAGTTCGATGTCGTCGTCACCGAAAACCTTTATGGGGATATCGTCTCCGATATCGCCAGCCAGGTGGCGGGTAGCGTAGGTCTGGCCGGTAGCATGAACATCGGTACCGGCTGCGCCATGTTCGAAGCCGTGCACGGCAGCGCACCGGATATCGCAGGTAAAGGCATCGCAAACCCGTCGGGCCTTATCAACGCCGCCGTACTCATGCTCTACCATGTCGGTCAGGGCGAGTGCGCCGCCAAAATCGGTAACTCGCTGCTCTACACTCTGGAGAACGGCCAGCACACCGGAGATATCGTGAAGAAAGGTGAAAAAGCTCTCTCTACAAACGAGTTCGCCGAAGCCGTGATCAAGAACCTCGGCAAGTCACCCAAAAACCTTACACCATTTGCTGCAGGTAACGGCAAACCGGTCAAACTGCCGCGTGCCGAAGACACCACTCAAAGCGTGCGTACCAAGCGCCTTACCGGTGTCGATATCTTCGTCGATTTCGACAGCGCGGATGTCGGCGAGCTGGGCACCAAAATCATGGAGTGCGCAACCTCCCGCCTGCCGCTGCAATCCATCAGCAGCCGCGGTATGGAAATGTTCAATCCGAAAACGCCCGATGTCCGCGCCGATGTCGATGCAGTGACCGATCTCTGGGCCTGCCGCTTTACCGGTCCGGAAGGCGAGGTGGGTAACAGCGATATCCGCACGGTCTTGCACAACTTGGAGGCACTGGGCCTCGATTGGGTTAAAGTGGAAAACCTCTATACGTTCGACCACGTGCCCGGCTTCTCCGGAAAAGCCTCCAGCTAACCGGTCAACGCGACCAAGCGCTATATATAGAGAACGCGGCCCTCGGGGGCCGCTTCTTTTTTCAGATATTTTTAAATATTTAAAAGCACCTTTTTTCTCAGTCGCTTCGTTGGGTTACAACCCAAGCTTACGTGGGGCTTATCGCCGATGCAAAAAGGACATAGTGGGCATCCGTATTGAGCACTTTTGATACCCTTCTGCGATTGCAAGCGGAACACAAGGCGCATATAACTGTTTGCAACGGTACGGCATTAGACACAAAACCGATTTATGATTTGTTTTGTGAATATTGCTTGCGTAACCGAAACGGCGTGCTTAAGGTGCCAACACCCAATGGTTGTAGGGTGAAAGTGCTAAAAGACGAAATTAACTAAAGACGAGACAAGAGGATCATAATCATGACCAAGCTCCCGATGAAAGCCGGCCTCCTTGCAGTAGTTGCAGCCCTGTCTGCCTGCTCCTGCCTGAAGAGCCCAGACCTGGATGTAGCCCCTGTTGCCAACGGCAGCAAGTACGGCGAAGGTGCCTACGCTAACGGTAAAGGTGGCGCTGGCGCTTACCCCAACAGCAGCGATGTTAAGAGCAAGTTCGAACAAGAGTTCGTAGCTGGCGGCTTTGACAAGGTTTACTTCGACTACGACAGCGCAGCCATCCGTGGCGACGCCGAAGGCACCCTGAACAAGTTCAGCGCATTCGCTAAGTCCAACGACGTTAAGGGTGTAACCCTCGAAGGCCACGCCGACGAGCGCGGTACCCGTGAGTACAACCTGGCCCTCGGCGACCGTCGTGCCGTATCCATGAAGAAGTACCTCATCGGTACCGGCCTGACTGCTGAGCAGCTGACCACCATCAGCTACGGTAAAGAGCGTCCGGCTGTTGACGGTCACGATGAAGCCGCATGGGCTAAGAACCGCCGCGGTGTTATCGTTCTGCAATAGTTCTAAGTTAAGTTAACTTAGATACTAGGTAGAAAAGATGCCTAAGCTCCGCCTGCTTCCCGCTTTGTTAATAACTGTGAGTTCGCTCACTCTCGTTAACCAAAGTTGGGGGCAGGCGGTTTCTGTTGATGCAACCAGCCTTATTCGCCGTCTGGATGCTATGGAAGCGCGCCTCGATAAAACCGAGTCCCGCCGCTCCGCAAGCGCCGGTTCGCCAAATATTGGTGGTATGTCAAGCTACTCCGCTGCCGATCTCGAGCAACGGATGACTGGGATCGAAGAAGAAACCAGCCAACTTCGCGGTAATTCCGACCGCGCCATTCAAGCCATCGAACGTCTGGCTAAAAGATTCGACGACTACATCAAGGATATGGATATGCGCATGAGCGATTTGGAAGCTCGTGTCGATAGCCTGACCGATAAAGCGTCCGCAGCACCTGCTGCAGCAACTCCCGCCGAAGCCACAACGCCCGTAACAGGTACACCTGTCACCACCTCTACTGCGCCGGCCGAAGCAACCACCACCCCCGCAGCCGTTAAGCCTGCTGCTGGCATCCCTGCCGACATGAGCGCCGCAGACCATTACAATAAGGCCTACGCGTATCTCACGGCCACCGATTACAAGAACGCACAGATCTGGTTCGAGGAATTTCTGAAGCGCCACAGCTCCGATTCCTTGGCCGATAACGCATATTACTGGCTGGGAGAAGTGTACCTCGTACAAAACAATCCTTCCCAAGCCGTAACTAAGTTTCGCGATGGTCTCAAAGCGTTTCCCAAAGGTAACAAGGCTCCCGCAAACCTGTTTAAAATGGGCGTAGCACTCGAGCAACTCAAGCAACCTAAGCTGGCGCGTGCAGCATGGGAAAAACTCGTGAAAGACTATCCCAGTGCGCCAGAAACCACCCGCGCCAAAGACAAACTTCTTCAGGTTAAGGCCTAAAACCAAAAAAGACCCCGCATAGGGGTCTTTCTTTATAAGGGCTGCACAACAACGGCATGAAAAATGCGGGGGGCCAATGGCCTCCCGCACTTTTAACAAAAGATGATCAAAGCCACCTTTTGCCATTGCGTCTCGCAAAAAACGCATGTGCCTGCTGACTGTTAGAGTCAGTATTCCGAGCCACCAGTTCCTTTCGCGCCGCCAGCGCTTTCGGTTCCGGCTTGGGAGATTCAGACGCCGCCAGCATCTTCTTCTCCTCAGGAGCTTCAGGCGCTTGCAGCGCCTTCATATCCTGTATGAGTCGAGCATCTGCTTCAGCAAACTTTATCTTCTTTATGCCTTTCCGCACCTTGATGGGTGCACCGGCAAAGTTTTCCTTGTTGACAGGGAAAGGAAGAGAAAGAGTACCGCGCTTTGGCTTATTCTCGACAGTTGTCTCAGTCATAGTTGCCTCTACCCAAGGCCATCTTATCGTCCCCCCCGTGGGAACGTTCTTAAAAGGGCTTAATGGGTATAAAGCAAATAGAACTCCCGCCTCCATTTGGCAACCCTTTCAATCTGATTTATACTATCGCTCATGAACATTCTCTCTTGGCCCCAAACCCCCCTCGGCCCGCTAT
>QFOU01000031.1 GCA_003241595.1 Pseudomonas fluorescens | reverse complement strand
GGTTATTTCATGTTGAAGCGCAATAGCGCGGAGGAGTGGGGAAGTCAGAACGACGGGGGGATTATAAGGCCGCATCGGAATCTCCATAAAAAAGAGCGGGGTAACCCTCACTGCAACAATGTGGAGAGAGCGTCAAGATATTGATAAACAAAAACGGGCCTCAGCCCGTTTTCATAACTACCTACATCGCGTGGTCAAAAAGTAGCGGCACACCACCCCGCTCACTCAAATCCTCCATGTATTCCCATACGTTTTGCGGAAACTCCAGCCCATCCACAATGGTTAAACTGCGCAAAAGCGGCCATAATTTGATATCACTAATGCCAATCTCTTCACGGCCCTCCAGCAACTCATCCAGCTCTAATAACAAATCATTTACCTCGGCAATGTAAGTGTCGCTGTCGGCCATATACGAATCTAAATCGCCCATCTGCGCGGTTTTACGCTGAACAAAAGCCGCACGCGCCTCCGGTGTTGCAAACTCCGCCAAATCCGATTTGGCTACACGCGGAATGACCAACTTACCCATTACTTTGGAGAGCCGCTCACCCCACGCATCCAAATCCGTATCACCGGCATCATCAAACATCGGCTCCCCCATCGCATCCATGTAGGCCACAATGTCAAGGCTCTCCCCCATGTAGCTGCCATCAGGTTTTTGCAAGATCGGCACCATCTTTTTGCCGATCATCTTGGTCGGGGTCTCTGCATCACCTTCCAGAATGATGCCCAAGTCAAACGGCATGCCTTTGAGTCCAAACGCCAAACGCGCGCGTACGCAAAACGGACAATGGTCATAAACATAAAGCTTCATAGAGTATCTCCTTTATACGCGGGGCAGGGTAATCACATCATCCCCACCAATCAACCCTTCAAATTCGCCACACTTGTCACGGTTCCAATCATTTCTGCTACCCCAAAAATTGCCCCCACCGAAGCGGCATGTTAGCCTCCCCGCAATAAGGATGAAAACATGAAGCCCTACATCGTATTAGCCGCACTTATCCTCAGCTCAATAACGCCTGTTTTAGCTGCCCCTAATTCCGATACCGCCTCTGTATTCACCAGTGCTCAACGATCCATTAAATCGGCCTATAGCCGAACATACGAAACCGGCTCCGCCAACGAATGGCAAGCGCTCCTCCTCACCTACGGCATCGCCAATGGAGTGGCCTCAAACCGCTACGATTTCGATTACCGCTCCGCCATCGAAGCCTTCAACAACTTTACGTGGGATACCTCCAACCAACCCGCCCAATGGGCATGGTGGCTGCAAAACCAGCGCGTAATTGTAGAAGGCAAGGGCGAACTCACCCCACCGCCCGCAGCTTCAAAACGCCTTCAACAAGAGTACGAGTACCACCGCCTTGCGCGTGATTTTTACGATAAGTCCGCTTCCAAAGATGCCCTCCAGACCGGCCTCCGCAAAATCGCCTATACCAAAGGCCACTCCCGCCAAAAGGATGCCGCCCGCACCTTCATCCGCGTGGTCACGCAATCAAGCGGTGCCGATGTCGCATGGGAAGAAGTCAACAAGCTCCAGTCCAACGCCGCCACACAAGATATTTATCCCTATATCGAAGATACTCGCTTCATTCTCATGACCGGTAACTGGTGGAACAGCTATCAACAATTTACGCCTGCAGCCCGCGAAAAAATGCTCACATGGCTCCTCGGTGTGGTGCAAGATACCGACCGCATTACCCAGCGCGTCCCCACCGCGCAGCGGGAAGACTTTCGCGCAATCCGCATGAATGCAGCTATGCACCACATCAATCTCTATCTGGTGCCCGATACCACTCCGCTCGATTGGTGGCTCACAACTAGCCCGGCTATCGAACTTGGCCCGCGCCAAACCGCCCTCAAAAAACTCATCCACACCAACGAATCTCTGGCATGGATGCAACTTGACCAAACCCAACGCCTCAGCGCCTACGAATGGCTCTACAAAACGCCGCAAGACCCCGTCTGGCAGCAAACCACCAACCTCGCCACCCATGCCTTCAATCAATACCAAAGCGGCAAGGGGAGGGAGTGGCTGCTGCAAGCAATAGACCTCGCCCGCCCAGAACAGTCGGACTTCGCCACCATCCTCAATACCGCCCAACACGCCCTCCAAAATAACCTCTACACCGACACCAACAAAAACCTTCAAGCACGCCTCGGCAAAGCCGTATTCCAAAAGCAGATCGAATCAAAAGATCTCGAAGCCGCACTTCAAACCTACCAACTGCCACAGGTTCGCAAAGTCGGTATGGGCGATACCTATTTCTCAAACATCCCACTGGAAATGATGAATTGGTACATCCACCAAGGAGATCTAGCCTCAGCACGCAACCTCCTCACAACCGTGCTCCCGGATCCATACAACCCCAAAAGAAAAGTCAAAAACAACCACGTCTACATCGGCGATACCCCCGAAGGCGACCTCGCCAGCAACATGGTCATCCTCGCTCAAACCGAGGCTGAACTCGATACCGCGCTGTTGTTCATAAAGGATATGCCCGCCAACAACACGGTCTTGCCCGTCCTCAACCTCTTACCACGCCACAAGATTTATAATTTTGTGGTCAGTAATAGCGAGAAACTCAGCCCCACCAACAAGGTCTACCTCCTGCGCTTGGTTGCCACACGCGCATGGCTGCTTAACGATGCCGAGCTTCTCAAACAAAGTGCCATCCTCCTCAATAAGAACATGAGCGGCGTCAACGCCAGCCTCCTTAACGCGATGGACGGTGATGACATCGACCGCCTCAAATACGTGCTGGAGCAACCGCGCATGCGCCCCATGGCCGCTTATAAAAACGATGGCTGGGAACGCTTGGCATCCGCAGATTCCAAAGAGCTCGATACCTATAACCACAACGATAACAACTGGTGGTGCAGCTACAAACCGGATGCCAACCAGCAAGCGTTAAACAACGAATGGGCGCGCGTCCCCGATGTGCTGAACGGGCGTTACTATCGCCAAGCCGAAGTCCCCACCAAGTTCGCCGCCGCCCGCCAAACCGCATTCGCCGCTCACCCCATTACGCAGTTAGTCGATGAGCAGGAGCAGCAGCAGATCGCCGCCATCCCCCAAGCACCGGAATACCTCACGAAACGCGTGCTCAGCACCAACAACAAAAAATCATTCTGGGGCTTCTGGTCGTCCACCGATAAACGCCTGCCGGAAATGCTGCACCTCGCCGTGCGCACCACGCGCTACGGCTGCAACCGCGAGGGCAGCCACCAAAGCTACTCGTTCGATGCCTTCCGCGCTTTGCATAAAAACTATCCGGAAAGCATCTGGGCGCAAGCCACGCCCTACTGGTTCCAGTAGTCGCACAAACAACAAAAAAGCCCGCCAATCATGGGGGGCTTTTTTTATGAAACACGCTTGATAGAACCCCAGCATAATTAGAGGCATTCATCATGCCGCAGAGAACTGTCCCAATCCCGCACAACACTACAAAGCAGTTTTATCTCCTCTCTCCAGCAACGCCCGCAATCCTAAAATCAGGCTACCAAAAGTAATGCGGCGCAGCGGAGGACAACCAGTCACCAAGTCTAGTAGGGCAGGGGCCTAACTTCCCCAAAACCACCTCCCACCATCTCTCCAAATCGGAACAAAATCGCCCTCGCTCACACAAGGCGATTTTTCAAAATTTTATCCCAACAAAATCAATATCCGTTGCTCACGTGCGCAATTCCCTCGCTCACCTTTCTGCCTAAAAACCCAGCATTTCCAAGGCCTGCGGCTCAGGTGGGCAGCCTAAATGTCCGGCAGCGTCTTGGGGGTCTTGTGCTGAGCCTTGTCTCACAAAAAAGTTCCCCGAAATCTTCATGTAAGGCACCCAACCGGCCATTTTTGAGTGCAAACTGTGCACATTAACCTGTGGATTTATCGTGTAAGTAATTGGTAAGACATGAACTGAAAGCGTGGCTAAACGGCAACAGGGGGTGGGGATAAGTTTTTGAGATATTCACTTGTTGTATACCTAGTGCTGGTGGTATAAGCAAAATAGTTGAGGGGGAAAAACACAAGATATTGTGGATGACCCAACCGACTAAGGTTTCATGAAACAGAAAGATGTCTTCGATGACCGCGTCCTCCCTGCCACAGGCAACCCTCCCGCAAACTCAATCGTTCGGTCAGCAATCTATGGCCCAATCGTTTGGTCAACCTAACTTCGGCTCTCCGCGCCAGCTTTCCCCGCTGTACCGCCAACGTGCCGAGGCCTTCAACGAAAGCCTTCCCGCTACCGTCGATGCCTGCCTGAAGACCTATTTCAAGGATCTCAACGGCATGAGCCCCGCCGCCGGTATGTATGTTAAGGTTATTTCCCAAGTTGAAAAGCCGCTGATTGAGCACGTACTTCGCTACGTTCGCATTAACCAGGTTCGTGCTGCTTCCATCCTCGGAATAAACCGCAACACCCTGCGTAAAAAGATTCAAGCTCTCAACATCGATCTTGATAAGTTGATGAGCGACGTTGGCCACTAAGCCAAACAGTCTTTGCAAGGCGCCCTGAGGGGCGCTTTTGCATGCCTATATATTGTGATGTGCTGCCACTGCCTCATCAGCAGCCAAAACCCATGCATTAGTCTGCTATGGGACTGGCAATTTCCGCCCGTTCTGGCACAGTGCATGGGTGTCTAAAAAAGTGCCCGCGAACCCTTCTGCAAAAAAGCCTGTAAAAGGCTCTTCATCTACGTCCAAAGCAAAGGCGTCCAAGCCGCTGCCTGCCAAACAGGTTGCCGAATTAGCCATTGTTGCTGCACCCGCCGCAGTGCGTCCCACATCTTCGTCTCAAGCCGAGCCTCTTTACGAGCCATATGATGCGATCTCACATGATGAGACCATCGCGGCTATCTGGCCGTTAGCGGCCGGAGACCGCCGCAAACCGCGCCGCGGACACCACCCCGTATTCCGATGGTTGCGTTGGGGTTTTATCGGTCTTATCGCCTTCCTTATGGTTGCGCTTTTTTGCGTGTTGCTCTTTGCATCGCACTGGCCAACATTTACTGGCCCAGCCTACCTTGCACTGATTAACATCAACATCATAGCCTTGGTGATGCTGCTGCTCTACGTGGTTCGCCGCGTTGTAGTAATGCTCCTCGATCGCCGTGGCCGCCTTCGGGGCAGCCGTCTTCATTATCGTGTATTGGGCGTTTTTATTTTCCTTGCGGTATTTCCGGCAGTAGGCATCGGCGGAACAGCGATTTATCTTCTTAACCAAGGTATCGAAAGCTGGTTCGCCACTCGCGTAAGTACAGCGCTGGAAGGCGGTCGCCAAGTCGCAGAGGGATATCTGAAGGAAAGCGGCCGTAGCCTCCAGATCGAAGTCACCGGTATGACGCGCGACCCTCTTTGGCAAATGCCCGCCCTGCTTCTCAGTAACGAAACAGTAGGTGGTTTCCTGCGTCAGCAAATGGGTCTCAAACAGCTTGAAGAGTTGGCTGTTGTCGATAGTGATGGCCAGGTTATGGTGAGCGCCAGCGGTCTTCGCTTCCTCATTCTCCCTGCCGAAGTCGTGCAATTCCTTCAAACGTCGGAGTTCCAGCGCACTAACGGCTACCCCGCCACACCTGAAGTATTCCGCCAGTCCGATGGCCGCCGTCTCTTAGCTCTGGTGCCCCTCAAATCAGGCCTTTGGCTCGTCGCCCAAAAAAGCCTGAATAACGAAATGCTGGAGCGCATTAGCGAAACTGCGACAGCCTATAATGATTACACCGAAATGATGGAGGAGCGCGAACGCATCCGCCACGTTGTCACCATGTTCATGCTGCTCCTCTTGGGCAGCACGGTTACCGCTGCCGTCTGGGCCGGTATTCGCCTTGCCAACAAAATCGTGAAGCCAGTAACCGAGCTTGTGCACGGTACCAACCGCGTCAGTGCCGGAGACCTCACCGTCCGCCTTGAGCCTCGCGACGATGGCGAACTCGGTGTGCTCACCCAGGCCTTCAACCGTATGACCGTCCAGCTCGCCAGTAACCGCGACCTGCTCGAACGTAAAAACGCTGAACTCGACGAACGCCGCCGCTTTATTGAAGCGATTCTTACCGGTGTAACCGCAGGCGTTGTGGCGGTAGATGAAGAGGGCATCGTGCGAGCTACCAACCAGAGCGCCATCAGCATGCTTAATCTCACGTTAGGCGCTAAACTGAATAAGGTTGTGCCC
Source organism: Pseudomonas fluorescens (assembly GCA_003241595.1). GTDB lineage: Bacteria > Pseudomonadota > Alphaproteobacteria > UBA2136 > UBA6156 > UBA6156. Next base: position 8,319 of record QFOU01000031.1, on the reverse strand, counting down.
GATCTCGCCGATGTTGTGCAGGATGTATCCCAAGGCACCACCATCGGCCGCGGCGTGGTGCAGAAGGAAATGAAAATCACGGTAACCGAAGGCGATACACGTACTCTCTTGGTGCGCCTCGTACCACAAGCCAGCCAAACCAGTGGATTCCACACGCATCGCGGCGTCGTTCTCACTTTTGATGACATCACTCCACTCATTGGCGCGCAACGCCTCGCCGCCTGGCAGGATGTCGCCCGTCGCCTCGCCCACGAGATTAAAAATCCGCTCACACCTATTCAGCTCAGCGCCGAACGCCTCAAGCGCCGCTATCTCAAACAAATGCCGGAAGCCGACCAGCAGCTCTTTGCCCAACTCTGCGACACAATCGTCCAACAGAGCGAGGAAATGCGTCGCATGACCAACGAGTTCTCCGACTTTGCCCGTATGCCTCAAGCGCAAATGCACGAAGAGAACATGATCGAGCTTATCGATAGCATTGTGGTTCTCCAGCGCTCGCGTGGTGGTATCGAATTCAACACAAAGTACGATCTGGCCTTTGCATTAGTTAAAGCCGATAAGGGGCAGGTTCAGCGCGTCTTCACCAACTTGTTGGAGAACGCATACAATGCCATTGCTGAAAGGGAAGGCACAAATCTGCCACAGGGACGGGTCGAGATTGTTGCGACCGAGCAACAAGCTGGTATGCTCACTCTTGAGATACGCGACAACGGCCGGGGCCTGCCCGAGCACGTCGAGGTTGAAACTTTGTTCGACCCCTACGTGACAACTCGCAAGGGCGGCACCGGGCTGGGTTTGGCCATCGTCAAGCGGGTGATGGATGAACACGGCGGAACGGTCCGATTGCTGCGTCGGAAGAGCGGTGGAACTACAGTAGAACTGGGTTTCCCTCTCGCCGAAGTAGCTATCCAAGCCATCGGCGCGGTCGCGACCCAAGAACAGGTTTCCCACCCTAAAAAGGTGGCGGCCCAAAAGGAGAAGAACATTCATGAGCCAAAACCAACCGACAGGGAGCCAGTCTAGCCCAAGCTACGAACTGCTGATCGTCGATGACGAAGCCGAAGTGCGCACCGCACTTGCTGGTATTCTAGAAGATGATGGCTACACCATCCGATTTGCTGAAAACGGCGAACAGTGCCTTCAAGCCATTACCGATCGCGTGCCCGCACTGGTCCTGCTGGATATCTGGATGGAAGGCATGGATGGTCTCGAAGTCCTTAGCCGTCTTAAGCGTCGCGTCCCCGACCTTCCGGTCATTATGATCTCCGGTCACGGTACCATCGAAACCGCCGTGCAAGCCACCCAAAAGGGCGCTTACGATTTCATTGAAAAGCCACCAAGTGTAGAGCGTCTGCTGCTCACCGTGGGCCGTGCTATCCGCGAATCCCAACTCCGTCGGGAAAACTATCTTCTCCGCGCCAAGAGCGGAGACGTCCAAGAGCTTCTCGGCGTCTCTTCCGAAATCGCTACCGTGCGTCAAACCGTTAAGCAGGTCAGCCCTGGCGAAAGCCGCGTGATGATCTCCGGCGAAAGCGGTACCGGTAAAGAAATCGTGGCTCGCCTCGTCCACAAGGGTAGCCGCCGTACCGAAAAACCGTTCGTACTCCTCGCCCCTGGCGCCGTGTCCGAAGGTACGTTCGAAACCGCGCTGTCCACCATCGTCGGCCAAGCCCGTGGCGGTACGCTGTTCCTCGATGAAGTCTCCGACCTCACCGCCGGTATGCAAGCGCGCCTGCTCAAATTCCTGCAAGATGGCCTGCTGCCCGACACCAACACCGGTTTGCCGGTCGAGGCCGACGTCCGCGTCATCTCCAGTACCAACAAAGATCTCAAGCAACTCGTCGATGCCGGTAAGTTCCGCGCCGACCTGTTCTACCGTCTCAGCGTTGTGCCCATCATCATGCCCGCCCTGCGTACCCGCAGCGTCGACATCCCCACGTTGGTTCAGCACTTCCTGAAGGTACTGAGCCCCGACGCCCAGGCCATGCCGAAGATCGCACCCGCAACCATGGCCGTGCTTACCAGCTACGAGTGGCCGGGTAACATCCGCCAGCTCAAAAACGTCTGCGAATGGCTGGTCATCATGCACGCCGGTAAACTCGTCGGACCCGACATGCTGCCACCCGAGCTGACCAAGGGCGATGCCGTTGCCGGCAACCTGATGGAAAGCGCCGTCGCCATGCCACTGCGCCAAGCTCGCGAGCTGTTCGAGAAGAACTACCTCACCAGCCAGCTCATGCGCTTCGGTGGTAACGTCAGCCGCACCGCAGACTTCGTGGGCATGGAGCGCTCCGCCCTCCACCGCAAGCTCAAGTCGCTCGGTGTCGATGCCCGCATTGAAGGCCCGTTCTAAGGCCAAAAGGAGAGGGGCCTCAACAGGCCCCTTACTTAAATCTAAGTTCTAATTACTGAGTTCTAAACCATGAGCCTTCCCTTCGATAAAACGACTTTCGCCGTTCTCACGCTCGTCTACGCCCATATCGATGGTAAAATGCTAATGCTAGAGCGCGCCGCCACCAAAGCATTTCTACCCGGCTGGGTCGTGGGGCTGGGCGGTAAGGTGGAACCCGGTGAAGACGTCACCGAAGCCGCCAAACGGGAATTTGAAGAAGAATCCGGCCTCACTGCCAAATCCATCCAACTCCGCGGCAGCTATACGTTTATTACTACCGAGCCCGGCAACCGTAGCGGCGTCATCTATATCTATGTCGTGAACGACATCGAAGGCACCTTTAATCCCAATAGCCCCGATGGAACGCTCCACTGGCTAACCCCGCAACAGATCGCCGAACACCCCAAAATCATGCCCGATCACAAAGTTTGGCTGGCCGAACTCGTCGCGAACGACAACCACTTCGCCTGCATTGGCGAATGGCACAACAGCCTCACCCCCGGCGAGTGGGCCGATAGCCGTGGCTATTTCGAATCCCGCCTCAAAGCGGCTTAATTCATAATTTAGAGAGAAGGGGCCTAACCCGCGCGGGTCTGGCACTCACGGCATTGGCCCAGCACTTCAATGTGCATGTGGTCAATTTTAAAACCGTTGGCTGCGGCAATCGAATCCAATTTCGGCAATGCCAGATCAATTTCCGTCACATGCTTGCAGTCGCGGCACACCATCATCTGGCCGGTGTGGTGTTCACCTACAAAATGACAGCCCACATAGGCGTTCAAGCTCGGAATGGAGTGAATCAGGCCATTCTCCTGCAAAAACTCCAACGCCCGATACGTCACCGGCGGCTGGTTATTCCCTAGAGCCTGCATAATATCGTGTGCGGTCATGGCATGATGAGATTGCCAAAGCACGTCAAATACCTTCCGGCGACTCTCCGTAAATCGCAAATTGCGCTCAGCGCAAAACGCTTCAGCTCGCGTTAGCGCGTCCGATTTACAATGTCCGTGGCCGTGGCAACAATCCATATAAGGTCCTTAACATTATTCGGCTTGACATAGAAGTGTTAATAATTAACATTCCGACAATGTCTATATTCCAAACCGCCGAATCCATCTCTGCTACCGCCGTCATTAACCAAGTCAGCAGCCTTTTGCAGCAGTTGGAAGGCCAACCCGATCTTTCTCCTAGCCCCACCATTAACGGCCTCTTTAACCGCCTTGTGGGCCTTACTGAAACTTCAATTGCGGAAGAAACGACCCACACTATCATTGCTCAATTGAAAGATGACGGCATCCTCACCCGCCTCCATCATATCTGCGCACACGGCGAAGGTAAAATGGAAGCCTACTGGGCCGCTAAACTCGCATCCGGTGAACAAGACATCGAAGATACCCTCGCCGAATTCCCCTACTACGCCGAGTACGAAGCGCTTGCCGCAAAGGAAATAGAACTCCTCACCCAACACGCCGCTCACCCGCAGCGCGTCCTCTTCGTTGGCAGTGGCCCGCTTCCTCTCAGCGCTTACATGATGGCGAAGAATTTCGAAGTAAAGGTCGATATGCTGGATATCGAATCCCACGCCCACACCTGTGCCATGCGCTGGGTCACCCACACGCCAGAGCGCCGCTTTCTTAACTGCATCCACTCCGATATCCGCAACGTCACAAACTTCGCTAATTACGATGCCATTTTCCTCGCAGCACTGGCAGGAGTGAGCGCAACCGAGAAACAAGAAATTCTCGCTCATCTCGCTCAACACATGCACGCAGGCCAAGCTCTGGTCGTCCGCAGTGCCGATGGCCTCCGCCGTATCCTCTATCAACAACTCACCGAAGAAACGTTGTCCGATTTCACTGTCCACACCACATGGAAAGCTACCGGCAAAGTGGTCAATTCCGTGATCATCGCCACCAAGCCGTAGTCCCATAAGGCAGCAAAAAGGCCCTCAACAGGAGAGCCTTTTGTAGTTCGTTATAACGCCGTTAGGCGGCGAGTTCAGTCACCAAAGACCAACGCAGGTTCACGCGGTTGATGATCCGGCCGTCATCCAGCAGTACAAAGTCTTTACCAAGGTGCTGGGCCACCAGCTTCTGCATGGCAGGCACGCCCAATAAGGCGTACATATCGTGCGAGAATTCCGGCGGAAACTCCAAGCCATCTTCCGGCAGCATGTCGGGCAAGCTGGCCAGCCAGAATTTCCCGATAGAAAAGGCGCTGTACGTCAGTTTCCACAAAGCAATCTCAGCTTCCTCTTCCGAGAGGTAGGCCGGCACATGCCGGTCCACCCAGTTCCAGTATTTTAAGCTGCGGCTGGCCGAGGTATCAATATCCTCATCCAGTCCTGCTACCCCAATAATACCGCCCGGGCCAGGCCCGGCACCGGGTTCATAAGTCTGCGGAAAGTAACACATCAAGGCAAGCTGCTTGCCAAAAATGACCTTCATGGCTTCGCGCAGCAGTGGGTAAGCGCCCAATGCAAACACAAGCTTACGAATGGCACCATCCGGCACAATGCACCCAATGCAGTAATAGTCCTGCAAGATGCGTCCGGGTACATCGCCTTCCTTGTTGCGGCTTTCAAGGCCTTGCAAGGCAGCAATGGCATCGGCATGGCGGTGGCGCAAAATGGTGATCGCGCGGTCACGCTCCTCATTACTTCCAGCAATGAGAGAAGGTGCCACCCGACCCTTATACATAAGCCGGTTAACTACGCTGTGCGCACGTGCCGGTTCTGCAGACATATGTTGAGTAGATGTCGTCGACATGGAAGTAGTCTCCAATGCAGAAGGGGAAACAGTAGGGCCACCGCAGCAAACGCAGTGAACGTCGTTGTGGTTGGTCCAGATTTTCATAGGTGGCCGGAATTTAGCTTATGTTAAAAATTAACACAAGCTAAATTCGGCATACTTAAATCTCAATCTGGTTCCCAATTTCAATCACTTTATGACGCGGCAAATGGAAGAAGCTCACGGCACTCTGCGCAAGCTTATCCAACAGGATGAACATCGGCTCCTGTAAGGCATTTAATACCGGCTTAGGAGAGGGGATGTAAGTGTGCGTGCTCAAGAAGTACGAAAGGTCATTCGGGTGCCGCACGCTCAAACCATGGTGCTCAAGGTCATAGGCCAGCATATGTGGCACATTGGGGCGCTCCAAAAAGCCGTAAGTCGCCTGTACAGTGGTCACGTTATGTGGGTAATGGCGCACACTGAACCGTTCGGAGGCCGGGTAACGCGGTAACCGCGCGCGCGATATTTTCAAAATGATGATCTGCGCATGCAGCACGGCATTGTGGTTGATATTATAGATCAGTGCCGGCGGGGCGTGGTTCAGGTTGGAAGTCAAGAAGACAGCCGTCCTGCGCACATGCGGTAAGGTCGGGTCAACATGCTCTAAAAACTCTTCCAGAGTTGGCGTTTGCTGCTTTACGATTTCACCACTCGCTTCGCGCCCGCGCACCCATGTGTGCATGATAAAGAAGAGGAAACCGCCAAGCATGAGCGGGAACCAACCACCATGCGGAAGCTTGTGCAGGTTTGCGGTCAGGAACATCCCGTCAATGCTCAGGAAGCCCCCCACGAACGCTGCAACGAGAAGCGGGTGCCATTTGTTACGCTTGATCAAAACCAGCGCCGCAAGCAGGGTGGTTAACAACATGGTGCCTGTTACGGCAATACCATACGCCGCGGCAAGGTTGCTGCTGGTATGGAAACCCAGTACCAGCAGAATGATGGCAACCAGCATTAAGCCATTGAGGAAGGGAATATAGATCTGTCCTGCGCTGTGCATATTGGTATGACGCACTTCCATGCGGGGCAGATAGCCCAGCTGAATAGCTTGGTGCGTCAGGCTGAAGGCGCCGCTGATAACAGCCTGAGAGGCAATGATGGTAGCAAGGGTGGTTAAAATGACCATCGGAATAAGCAGATCATCCGGCACCATAAGGAAGAAGGGGTTCGTAAGCGTTTCTGGCACGCGTAACAGCAATGCGCCCTGACCAAAATAAGTCAGGATGAGGCTGGGACCGACTAACAGAACCCACGCCCGTTGAATGGGTCTGCGTCCAAAGTGGCCCATATCGGCGTAAAGGGTTTCCGCGCCCGTAACAGCAAGTACAACGGCACCCATGGTTAAAAACGAAATAAACGGGTGCTGTGTGGCAAAGTGCAGGGCATACAGGGGGTTCAGGGCGCGTAATACATCGGGATTCTGCACAATCTGGTTAAGTCCCAGCATCCCAATAACCGAGAACCATACCAGCATAACAGGTCCAAACCATGTGCCCATGGTTTCAGTCCCAAACCGCTGTACGGCAAAAAGCCCTACCAGAATGAGTAATGCCAGCGGCACAACAAACGGTGTGAATGCAGGCGTTATTACCTTCAGCCCTTCCATCGCACTAAGTACGGAAATGGAAGGGGTAATGATCGCATCACCATAAAACAGTGCAGCACCCAATAATCCCATCAGGAGTACGCCCCAGCGTCGTGCAGGTGTCGAAAATTGGTCGATAGCCAGCGCCGTCAATGCTAGCACACCACCTTCACCGCGGTTGTCGGCGCGCATAACAATACTCACGTACTTAAGAGATACAACTAAGATGAGGGACCAGGCGATGGCCGCCAGAATTCCGTAAATATTCGCAGGTGTAACTTCAATATCCGCGGCGTGGAAACATTCGCGCAAGGTGTAAAGCGGGCTGGTGCCAATATCGCCATAAACAACGCCAAGCGCCGCAACAAACATGGCGGTGCGGCTCTGGCTGGAATGAGGGGCGTGAGAAGATGTTGTCATGGCTCAAGCCTAGCGCCCTCGCGCCCGCGCGCATAGGCGTGAACATCGTAAAGCGTGACCATTTCGCCAAACTGCGTGCGAAACTGTCACCGCCTTGCCACGCTCCACCACGCTCCGGCAGGCTTGCGGCAGAAAAGATGGTTGGTTGCAGCGTGGGAATGACTTACTATGACGCTAATAAAAAAGCCGACCCAAAGTGGCGGCGCGAATAAAAAGAATAATAATGAGATAGGGAGCCACCCATGGCCGCAGCTAAAGATACAAAGAAGAATCTCGAAAGCGCGTTTCTGGCACACTTGGCAAAAGGCCATGCCCCAGTAACCGTCTTCCTGACCAACGGCGTTAAGCTGTCCGGCAGTATTACATATGTAGATGACGAAGCGCTCACGTTGGCTCGCGATGGTGTTACTCAGCTTATCTTCAAGCATGCGGTTGCCACCGTTATGCCGCAAGACGCTTTCAGCATCTACGACCTCATGGGCGGTAACGACTAACCACAGATTCAAGGAAGCCTGAGAATGCCGGCAACCATCGACCGCATGCCGGTATCACCTCGGGGTGCCGTAATTGGCGTTGAATTTCCTCGCGGATACTTCGACGACGTTTCCAATAACAGCTTAGGTTTGTCTCAGCGCGGTATCCGCACGTTGGATGAACGCGTTTCCGAGGCGATTAACCTCGCGCAAGCTCTACAAATCGAAGTGATGTATAGCGAGGGTGTCAATCTCGCCAAAATCACACCTTCAACCCTTATTGGCGGCGGGGTGGTGGAGCGTATCGCCTCCATCGTCGAAGAGCATAAGCTCGAAGTCGTCTTTGTCGACGCTCCGCTCTCACCTCGCCAGCAGCGCGAGTTAGAAGTTGAACTCAAGTGCAAGGTCGTCGACCGCACCGGCGTCATTCTCGATATCTTCGCGGCCCGGGCCCGTACGCGTGCCGGTCAATTGCAGGTCGAAGTCGCGCGCCTTATCTATCAGCAAAGCCGACTTGTCCGACTCTGGAGCCACTTGGAACGCCAACGTGGTGGTACCGGTAAGGCGGGTGGTCCGGGTGAACGTCAGCTCGATATCGACAAAAGCCTCCTTCGTTCCCGCCTCGCCAAAGTGCGCGCCGAACTGCGCGAAGTCGAG
>QFOU01000030.1 GCA_003241595.1 Pseudomonas fluorescens | reverse complement strand
ACATTGGAACGCGCGCAAAAGAACCGCGAGGTTACCACTGCCGCCCGCCAGCAATGGCAGCAGAAGGAACAGGAGCTGCAAAACTCCCTGAACGCGACCCAGCAACGCCTCGCCCAATACGAAGAATTATCCAAAAAGCTCGCCGCCGATAAAGCGAATAAGGAAAAAGCCTATCAGGACCAGATCAGCAACCTGACTTCCGACCTGAAGAATGCCGAAGCCCAGGCCGACAATTCCCGCCGCCAGCTGGTGCTGCAAGCCGCCGCCAAAATTGCCGAAGCCGAGCAGCTGGCCTCCGCCGCCCGCCTGCAAGAGCAGGAGATCAAGCTGCGCGAAGCCGCCCGCCTGAAGCTGGAAGCCGAAACCATGATGGATCGCGCCCTCGCCATGCGCGCTGGCAGCAATGTGGTGGTCAACGGTGTTGGCGCCCCGCCGGCCGTACCACTGCCGCTGATGCAAACGCCCGTGGCCGTGCAAGCCAATGGTCAAACCCTGCCGGATATCATTACGTCCATGCTCAATCAGGCCTCGCCGCAAGCGGGACAATGGAAGGCCGATTGGCAGCTCTCCGCGCCGGTTCAGCATATCCTGAAGGAAAAGTGGTCGCTCACGGCTGAAGCGCCGGTGCAGCAGGTGCTGGCCCAACTGCGCGATCAAGTGCGTGCTACACATGGTATCGCATTGACCTTTACGCAATTTGGTCAATCACGCCTGCTTGTTGTCACCGATGCCACACCCCTTGGTATCGAAGACGCACCTAAGGACTAACGTCAGTAAAAGCCTCTTGAAATCCTTGTGAGGCATCCCATAATCTATCCCAAAGGAGATCACTTTACATGAATAAATCTATTTTCCTCGGTCTGGCAGCAGCTGCACTGATGGTGGCATTTGCTGATCCCGCTTTTGCACAGGCAACCGGTTCCGCCGGTGGTGCTGCTTCGGGCGCGGGTTCGGCTGCAACGGCAACTTTGATCGGTGTTATCACCGGTAACATCGGTTTGCTGATTGGTCTGGGTGTGACGCTTCTCGGTCTGTGGACCTGGATCATCGGTCAAAAAACCGGTGCCGGTCTCACCATGATCGTTGGCGGTGTTCTCATTACCATGGCCCCGGGTCTCTTCAACGGTGTGCGTAGCATGGCTACCGGCGTTATGGAGAACTTCGGTGGTACGCCTTACTCCGTTCAAAACACGGTTCAGTAATTTGATAAAATAATCAAATTATGAAGGCTATTCTCATGCTGATTGCGGCGCTCGTCATGAGCGCCGCAAGTGCGTGGGCCTCCAGCGACGTGGGGCAAACGGAATTGAACCTGATCGTGCTGCTCTTTACCGGTCAGATAGGGCTGGCTCTCGGTCTGGGCGTGGTCATCATGGGCATCTGGATGATTATTCAAGGCAAGGGCGGCGGTGGTATATTCATGATCGTGCTGGGCGTGCTGATTACCATGTTGCCGGGCGTTTATAAGGGATTTCGTGCGATCGCCTGCCCGATCGCAGAGAGTCTGGGCGGGGCGTGCTCACAATTCTCCGACGGTCCCTCACAATAATGTGCTAAGGTTCCCCTATCATGCAAATGCGTCCCGTTCCCCGCAATATCGACCGCCCCAACCGCATGCCGGAGTATGCGGTCAGCTTCTTGGGTACGTATTACCTGATGCTGTTTCTCACCGGCAAATCGCTGGTAGGTCTGGTACTGGGCGGGTTGGCCATGTACCTTATGTACAAACTGACTCTGGATAAGCCAGAGGGGCTGACCATGCGCATGCTGTACCGTCACCTTCAGTTTGGCGCCATGCGGCCAACACCACGCTTTTGCAAAAAGCTCGAAGTCTAATCAAACCCCTGTCAGGGGGTTTTTTAAGGGCTGGGGTTAAAGGGGCGGAGTTAAAGGCGGCGCATTCGCGCCACAGCCTTCGCGTCTAAGCTGCCTGTTTTCACAACACGTCACTCCCCAAGCTGTTTAAAACCCGCTAACGTGCTCTCCATGGAGAACGCCTAACATGGATTTTGTAGCACGCGCCGGAGCAATCATCGACCGCGCCCACCGGGTGGCCGGTATCTTATTGATCTGTGTGATTATTCTGGGCATCATGTCCACCTGTCAATTCGCCAAGAATTCCGAGCTTCAGGCCCAACTGGATAACCGCCGTATTCGTTATCCCGTCATCGTGGTGCCGGATGCCACCACCGGCGTCTATAGCCCGACAGAAGAAGATCGCCTGATCAACCTGTTCGCCGACTTCATCACCCAGTCACTCAATTCCTACACCCCCGCCAACATTGGCCAGCTCTACGCCGGTGTGCGCCCCTTTATGTCGCCCGCAATGCTGACCGATTCCGAGCCCTACTTCCAACGTAAGGTGCGCGATTCCACAGGCGACCGCCGTTCGTCGTTCTTCGTGCCCGACCGTTCGCAGCAGCTCAAGGTGGAAAAGCGTAGCCAGAATGGCGTTGAATACCGCGATGTGTCCATGATCGGCCAGATCAACACCATCGTGGGGGGCACCGTTGCCGAAGGTGCACCGCTGGAGATCCAGATGACCTTCCAGAAGACCTTCGCCAGTCCGGCCAACCCCTATGGCTTTATGCTGACCAAGTATTACGAGAAGATTCTCATTAACCCCAATACGGCGCCTCAGTTGCCCACCGTGCCCCGCTAACAGGAGAGATAACTCATGCGCCGCTTCAAACTCTTCCTCACCCTTGCCGCCTTGCTGCTGCCAGCTTTTGCCCATGCCGATACCATTGTTTGGCGTAGTCCGACCAAGCCGCTGACCATCGGTCTGTCCACCACCGACTATACCCAGGTGATGTTCCCCGAGCCGATCGCGGCGGTCGTGGTGGAAGATCCCAGCTACATCGATGGCAAGCCACTCGACGGCTATAACGGCCGCGCCATCATGTTCCAGTCGCTGCTGCCGAAAATGGCCACCCGTGCCTTCTTCACCGGCCAGAGCGGTAACACCTATGTGGTGATCCTGACTACCGACGTGCCGTATCGCACCTACCTCGAGATCGTCGACGGCGTGGCACTGAAACAAACCCAGCAATCGGTCGCCAGCAAGATGGGACCGCTCGATATGGTGCGTGCCATGGCACAAGATGCCGACGTGCCCGGCATCACCCGCGAAACCTACGTCATTCCCAACTGGTTCCGTGGCAGCGGCATGACCTTCGACCTCTCCGAGGTCTGGCAATCGCCCACCATGACCGGTCTCGTCGTGCATGTGCGTAACGAGAATCCGCAACCGAATGAAGTGAACCTGCCGGCCATCGTCATCCCCAAAACCACCGAGTGGGGCAACCTGCGCTTTGCGTCCATGGAAAACCTGCGTCTCGCGCCGGTCGGGCAGCCGAACGATAAAGGCGTGCTTTTCCTGGTGTTCATCCGCTAGGGCGGAGTGCGTATCAGAGCCGCAACCAAAATGTCCTACCCCTCGGGCCAAATGCCGCATGGCACTTGGCAAAAAAACGGCCTTGCGCCTATATTCAGCTTATGAAGGCTCGCTGGGCTCTGTTGGTATGCATTCTGTCCGCTCTTATGGGGCTGGCGGCGCCTGTGCAAGCCTCGGCCGAGTATGAGAACGATCCGTTCGATCCGGTGATCGCGCGCGATGCGTGGCTGCTGATCGCGCAAGCCGAGCGCGCCAACAATATTCCCGCAGGTCTCCTGCATGCCATGAGTCTGGTCGAAACCGGCCAGGGGATTCGCGGCTGGGTGCTGCCATGGCCTTATACGGTGGGCGTCAACGGTACCGGCGTGCAGCGCTATACTTCGCGGGAGGAGGCCCTGAAAGGCTTTACCCGCTACCGTACCCTCGGTTTCGTACGCTTTAACCTCACCGGCCCCGGTACCCGCCTCAACAAGGCCAAGTCATTGGATGTCGCCACCGCCCTCGGCAAAATGCCGGAGAATGCCGCCATCACACTGGAAGGCATTAACTTCGGCCGCCGCTTTAACAGCGTGAACGAGGCGGAGGCGTTCCTCAACCGTATGTTCAATAGCGGTTATCGCAATATCGATGTCGGCATGATGCAGATCAACTGGCGCGTCCACGGCAACCGCTTTGCCAATGTGCGTCAGGCGTTGGAACCCACCAACAACCTCAATTACGCCGTGCGTTACCTGCTGGAGCACCGCCAAACCCGCGACTGGTGGGGTTCGGTGGGTCGCTACCACAGTGGCACCAGCGTGTATGCCAATCGTTACATTAAAAGCGTTTACAATATGTATCTCCGCATCCACCGCGTCGGTACCACTTAGGATTTCAAGCTGAGGACTCAATAAGAATGGAATGGACACAGGCACAAAAGCAGGTTCTCACCTACACAGGTAGCAGCCTGACCGTCGGCGTGCCCGGAAGCGGTAAAACCTCGTTGCTGCTGGCGCAGGCCGAAGCCCTTGCCACCGCCGGCCACAAGATCGCCCTCGTTACCTTCTCATTCCGTAGCCACCAGTATGTTAAAGGCATGGCCAGCAAGGGGCTTCAGGCACAGTGGTCCAAGCTGCTCACCGGAACCGTGCGCGACCTCGCCATCCAGCAACTCCACACCGCGGGCCACAGCTTTAGCTTTGCCAGTAACAATCAGGTACGCGAGATCCTCCGCGCCCTTATTCCCGCCATGGCATTTCCCGGAACACTGGAAGACGCCGAGCACGTCATTCGTACCGCCAAGGCCCGCGCCAAGAAGTTGCCGGAAAGCGACCGTTATTACCCCTTCGTCCAAGCCTATCAGGCGCGTCTGGAAGAGCTGGGCCTCGCCGACCGCCACGATATCATTCGCCGTCACGTGCTGGGTATGCGCGATGGCTCTGTGCCGCCGCTGCCCGTCACTCATCTCTTGCTGGATAACGTGCAGGATGCCACCGAACTGCAAATCATCTGGCTGCAGATGCACTTGGCCCAGGGTGTGATGCTGAAACTGACCGGCGACGATGATGTGACCGCCTTCGGGCCGGATGGCGCGCAAGGCGAGGCTGCCCTTACGGCAATTGAAAACTGGGGTGAGATCACCCGCTTCAACCTCACCGAATCTCATCGCGTGCCGCAAGCCTTGGCGCCGGCAATTGGTAAGGTTGCGCGCCAGCTTCGCGCCCGTGTCAGCAAAGATCTCAATAGTACCGTAACCACGGCAGCGACATTACGATCCGAAGTCTTTCCCAATGCACCGGCCGAACATGCCTTCTTGGCGGAAACCTGCCAGGATCTCCTGCGCCGCGCCAGCGGAGATAAGCACAAGATCGGCATCATCACGCGCACCCACTTCGAGGCCGCCTGCATCACGCACGCCCTGCGCCGCCATAATCTGAATCCCGCCAGCTATGCCCGCCTGATCTGGGAAGAGCCGACGCCCCGTATCGTTTTGGCACTTCTCTATGTTCTGCTCGGACAAGCGACCAATAGCCAGCTGCATCTGGTGCTGTTGGGCTTTGGCGTGCCGCCGCAGGCAATCATGTCGATGTTCCAGTCGGGCCTGCATGCCGAGAGCTGGGTGGCTCAAGGCTATCCCTTGCCGCCGATGCCGGATGAATCGCCCACCACCATCATGGCCATGCAGAACGTCCGCCGTGCCTTGCGCAGTGCGGGACAGTTGCTGCGTGCCGGTACGCCGGAAGCGCAGGCGCTTGGCCCGCGTGGCGTCTTTAAATCGCTGGTAGCGGCTATGCTGGTGCATCTGCCGGAAAGCGAACATACTGCCGCTCTGTTGGCGACAGACATGCTGCTGGGTCTGGGGGGAAAACTCACCGAGGTCTTGCCGCGCGTACGTACCGAAACATTGCCGGACATGTCCTCACCCATCACCGTGGCGCCGGTGCGCGAATGCCGTAACCAGCAATTCGGCACCGTCATCATTCCCTATGCCTCCGTGGGCTTCTGGCCGGCTCCCGCCTCGCAATTGCTGGGGGCGGATAACGAGCACGAGCGCCGCCTGTTCTATCTTGGCTGTACGCGCACATCAGGTAACCTGATCCTCACGCGCCACACGCCGGAGGCATCCCCGTTCCTCACCGAGCTACAGCAGAACCTCAAGCTTCAAGCCCGAAAAGCCGCCTAGATCAGGCGGCTTTTGCCAATAAAGGTTAGGCCATTACTGACACACGCTCCGGCCACAGGTCGTGGTGTAGATGGGGTTACAGGTTTCGCATCCGTCGTGGTAGGTGGGGCGCTGGTAACCGGCAAATACAGTACCAAAGTTGCTGTAGCCCGCAGGACAGCTGCCGTTATTGGTAGTAACGGTCTGTAAGCTGCAGTTCGCGCTGGAGCCGGCTGTGGCCGTGGTCTTACAACTGTCTGAAGCTTGTGAGTAAACTTGGTTGTTATTCCCGCAGTTGATGAACTTGTTGATGATGGTGTTGTCCACGGTGGCGATGCGGCAGCCAGAAGCATTGGCACCCGCCGATCCCGGGGCGTACAGCATCCCCTGTTTACCGCAGGTCACGGCGTCATTCAGCTTTCGCTCCACGTCGTCAACACGCCCATTGGTGGCACTGGCCATATCGGAAAGGGCTTTCCACGACATCTTGGCTTCCATGCCATTACCGCTGGCCGACCGTTCCTGCGCGTGTGTGTCGGTAGCGAAAAAGCCCAGCAACGCGACCACAACGGTCAACATGCAAAGGGAGGAGAGTGTCGGTTTCAAGGTAGGTTCTTTCCTTAATTTTTATTCGCACACCATGCGGCCGCAGGTGGTGGCATAAATGGGGTTACAGGTTTCGCAACCGTCTTTGTAGCGGGGTTTCTGGTAGTGGGAGAACACGGTGGAAATATGGCTATACCCGGCTGGGCAGCGTGCGCCGTAGCTCATGTTGGAGGTGCTGGTTGTCGTCACCATCCGGCACACAATGGGCTTCTCGATGGTCGACATGCACTTGTTCGCCGCCTGCGAATAAATCATTCCGGCATCACCACACGCAATAAAGCGGTCCAATACACTGCGGTCCAAGGTTACCGCTATACACCCTTCGTGGTCACCACCGGTGATACCCGGGCCGTAGGTCTTGCCCTTCGCCGCGCACTTGGCAGCCTGGTCGATCCGCGTATCAATCGCGGTCAGACGGCTGTTGTTGAGGTTGATCTGGTTGGAAATGGCAGACCAGCTTTGGGCGTTCTTCAAACTTCCCGTCGCCGTGCGTTCCTGCGCGTAACCGGCCGGAATGAACATCAGTGACCAACAGGCCAATAGCAGAACAAGTGAACGTGAGAGGGTCATGTTAAGGCCTTATAGGGTTCGTACAGCATCTTAAACTGACACCTCTACGAGGGGGTTGTCTCCACAATGAAGGTGTTTGGCTGTAAAACCCAACCGAATTCGCACACCCCCTGTCAGTTTTTTGAGACAGTGGCCCTCAGAAAACTGACAGGGGCGGAAAGCTGTGCCACATTAGGGCTAATAACAAGCCCAAAGGCCCATTCATGACCAAAGCGACCAAGGCTAAAGCCGCTGCCAAGCCGACTACCAAATCCGTAACTGCCGGAAAAACGGCTGCGAAATCAACCGCCAAGGTGGTGCCGGTCAAACCGGTCACCAAGGCGGCACAGCGTGCCACGGCCCGTACGGAGGCCGAAATTGCCGACATGAAGGCCGCCGACGAAGGCTACCAATTGGCCCGCAGCAACGCGGTCAAGTATCTGCACAGCCGTCGTCAGGCCATTTTCGCGCTGGCACGCCATTTCCACCTCGACGCCGATGACCTCCAGCAGGAAGCCTACGAGGTTTTGCTGACCTGCCTGCGCGACTTCAATCCGCACTACACCAAGGCCGATGGCAGCACGGTCAGCGTTCAGTTCAATACGTTCTTCGGCAACCGCTTGGAAGGTAAGGCGCTGGAACAGCGTAATCGCGACCCTGAGTATCAGGCCCGTCAGGCACACCTGTCGGATATGTCGGATGCCGACCGTGCCGAATTCCGCAAGAACCCACCGCTGCTGGTGCAGCATCTCGATCAGGAGACCACCATGCAGGAGAACCTGCGCGGCGAGGTTGCGGCCGCCCAGCGCTCGCGCCAGACCAATATGCTGCTCAAGGTGGCGCAGGATAGCTTTATCGAAAAGAAATTGAACGACCTTATCGCGGCCGAGCGTGACGACAAGCGTCGCGCCGCCCTCATGCACGTCAAGGTGGGCGGTGTCAGCAGCTTCGAGGAGATCGCCTACCACTTCGGCGTGACCGACAGCCGCGCCAGCCAGATCCTGAACGAGCTGATGGACGCGTTCTACGTCCAGCGCCTACTCGATGGCGACCTGAAGAGCGTGCTCTACGATTTCCGCAAGCTGGGCCTCCAGCCCAAGCGCGCCCAACGCCTGTTGGAAGATGCCATGCGTAACGCGCCCAGTCCGCGTGCGGCTGAAGTTGCGGCCATGTTCGGCGTCGACTATCCCGAGATTCACGAGGTGCTCGCCAAACTTCCCAAGATCGGTCAAAATGCCGCACTTCCGCAGACTGAAGAGGCGAATGCCGGCCAAGCCGCGTCATCCGAGTCCGGTCCGGCGCTCCCCGCTCAATTAACGGCGGTGGAGGACGATCAGTTTCCGCTTTCCGGTATGGAATGGCGTGAGATTTCAACGCTCACGGCTCTCGGCGTAACGTTCCGGCCCACTTCAGCGCAAGCACCCGAAGATATGTCGCATATCAAACAGATAGCCGTGCACCCCGTCGAGAGCTGGCCACCGATCCTGATCACGCCCGAAGGCCAAGTCATTGATGGCGAACGCCGAATTGCCGCCGCCCGTGCCAAAGGCGCCGACCGCCTGCTCTGCCAGGTGCGTAGTGCTCCCAATATCAATCTTGCCAAGCAGTTACGTGTATGTCTCAACAGTCGTGTGCGTCCGCTCGATAAGATCGAACTTTACTTTGCAATCAGCGCGTTATCCGAATTGGGTCTTACGCAAGGCGTTATCGCTCAATCACTTGGCACAAGCCGTCCCAACGTCATCGTCTATGCCAAGGTGCGTGAAAAAGCTACTCCACGCCTCCGCCAGCTTTACGAGGATGGTTTGATCCAAATTACCAATGCTTCCAGTGCGGTAGACCTACCTGCAGCCGCTCAGGATGAAATTGCCGATTTCATTCGCCAGTATGGTGCAGGTTGGGGACGTGGGCCGCAATTCAATGAGTTGTATGCCGCAGCCGCCGAAGGCCAGATTGCTGCACTTGTACCTCCGCAGATTGGGGGCCCACAGCCAGCAGGCGCGGCTATTCTCCCTTTACCGGCCATGCCTGTCGCGTCCGTGCCTATGCCGCTGCATGAAGGTTCGAGTGCAGGTGTTCAGCTTGTAGCCCCTCCAGGAGCTTTGTCCCCCACACTTGCTGCCGCTCTTAAAAAGCGCCAGGAAGCCCTGGAACATGCGCTGCGCGACAGTGAAACATGGGCGCGCCAGCGAGAAGCGACCATCGCAAGCCAAACGGGGCAGATCCATGATCTACGCCAGCAGGTTGAAAGTTATAAGCGCGAGCTGGAAGCTCAAAGTCTGCTTCAACACGGCGATGCCGCGACAATGGCGAATTATCTTAAAGAGATTAAAGCGTTTTATGCCGTGCAAGAGCGACTGGCGAGCGCAATCCATCAGTTGGAAAAAACTCAAGCCCAGCTGCGCAGCCTGCATCTGACCCACCGTCAAACGGTGGAATTGGAGCAGTTGCTGGAAAAAGTTGCGGCAGCTCATACATCTTTGCGAGTGGCGTTAGTGAAAAGCCCCGCGTCTGCAACAAATTCCATATCAGGAGCAGGTTCCTAACTTGCAATAAAGCATAAATACACCCATCATTTATCTACAATGAAAATATCCGTCTTATCCTGCAAAGGTACCGCCCTTCTTTTGGGGGCTTTTAGCTTGGTGACAGTTTTGAATCAAAATGCGTTTGCTCAAGAGAGTAAGTTGCCGGCAGCGGATATGTATCAATCGCCGGGCTTTATGGCGCCGAGCGGTGATATGAACATTTCTCCACAGATGAGTGAAGGCGGATTAGTACGCAATGCTTTCCCTGCTGAGGCGGCTGCGGTTGGTGATACAACCAATTATTTAGGCTGTGCAGGTGTGGGGCAGGGAGAGTTTACAAGCGCATTGTATCAAATGCCGGAAAGCTTTGCGAAGTTTCAAGAAGATGTAAACTCAAACCTGTCGCGCAATTTGTTGGCCATGAACTTTGTGCTTCCTCAAACTGCAGCTATGTTCGACCAGCTTAATACATTCGGTAGTCAGCGTTACCAAGCTTTCCAGCAGGGGTGCAGTCTGGATGCCCTTAAGCAGGATGCCAAGCAGCAGTATGTTAAGGCATGTGTCGCCAAAATTCAGCCCGATCGTCTGAAATTGATTCAAGCGGCTATGGGAAGCTCGGGTGGAAATACCAACGCAGATAAGCAGAATGCCATGGCCTATGCTCAAGCGTGGGAAGTTTGTAGTAACCAATACATTAGCGATACCGTTGCCTTGGCCGAACGTAAGCAGGGTGTTGCAAAATTTGCTCAAAAGGCGCGGGAGCTGGAAGATGTTGTCTCTGCTATTCGTCCTTTGCTCTGTCCTGTAAAAGCGGCTGCGGAGGGGAACGACGCGTCGGAAACTGATAAAGGATGCTGGCCTTCCCTTCTCATACCGCAAGTGCGGATGTGTCTCGGACCAGATCTTGAAAACGGTTGTGAGGGTGAGTACGGGGTGAAAGAGCCTCGTGTCTCGATGCGACGTTTTTACGATGCGGTGCGGTACTTCATGGAAGACAATATCATCAAGACCGAAATTGCTCCGCTGAACCAAGCGTTGTTCGAAACTCCCTATGATACGACTGGGGCGGCGCGTGAAGCGGTCATTCAGATGAGTACCGTCAGCATGGTCGAAGAGGAAGATGGACCTCGCTTCAGCGAAATTCCCGTTATGCCAAAATCCTCGGTTCAGGATTTCCAACTGCATTTCCTAAGCTGCCGAGATTCCGATGCGTTGCGACCCGTGCGTTTCTATGTCGATAAGCTGCAAACTCTGATGGGAGGTAGTTGGCGCGAGGTGGGCGTTGTTGTTCACGAGATTGATACAGATCAATATACGCAGTTCGTGAAAAGTCGCATGGGGCTGACAAATGGAGACGAACTGGATGGTACAGCGAATGGAGAGGCGGACGCCAACTCCTTTGGTGCAATGCTGCAAGTCGCATTGGGATGCACCGTAAACCAGTCGGTTCCCATGTTTGATCCCAAGTTGATGTCGTCTATGCTGAAGTGTTCTGCCGATGAGCGAAGTGCATTCTATACATTGGCAAGCAATGATGTTGCCTTGGTCGCAACGCGCGACACGTATCGTTATGTTAATTTGCGTCTCAAGCAGGTTTATACGCAACTTCTCTCTAATAATCTTGTACCCGTATCGGCTACCGCAACTGCAGGAAGCGTGAGTCCCACATTTAGTGCAGAGTTGAACGGTCGCTTGGCGCGAGCCGTTAAAGAGACGATGATTCCTTATATCGACTCTCAAATCGAGCGTATCAATGAGCTGAACAACGTGCGTGGTGCCTTTGGTAAGCGCGCTCAAGAGATCTACAAATCTGGTTCCGGGTGTATGGGCGGTGGTTGATACGCCTCTAAAAAAGCAGCTTTCGAGCTGCTTTTTTAGAGGCGTATGTGATCGCTGCACAGAGTTTTAGCGGCAACACCTTAAAATGGCTGACATGGCCGTTGAACTTGGGCATTATCAGCCAAGATTTAAACATAAAGATCACCAAAAGTGTCCGATACGCATCACCTGATAGTAAGTGAAATACCTCCGGCTGAAGTGCCGGAGGTATTGGCGTGGTCGGGGGTTGAGGTAGCTTCCGCGGTTGTGGGAAACTGGGATCTTCGTGCGGGTTATCATCCCACTTTGGCATCATATCTGCCTGTGCTTGCAAATATTCCGGCCTTTCCCTCGGCGGAAGAGTGGGGTGCGCTGCGAGATCTTCAATTGCCGATAGCCTCATTGGGTCATGGGCATCATGTTGTGCGCGATGCGGGGTATGTAGCGGCTTCTATACCGCAAGGTGGTCTTGCCGATCAGGTTGATGAATATCCTTTAGCTCCTGCATTTGTACGCGATTTGTGTGGACGTATTATTCATACGGGGTTGGTTCCTTTGCCAGCAGCTCCATCAATTCCCGTGTTTCCCAGCGCGTGTCGTCATGTTCCGGCAGAAAGTTCCCTGTTGGGTGTGATCGAGCATGCGCTTTTCCTCACGTATCGTCGTATAGAGTGTGCTCCTCCGTTGGTAGATGGGGCGGGTATGGCCGGGCAGTCTGATTTGACGTTGCGTTCCCTGACGTCTGCGGCGCATGGGATTCCTTACAAGCTGCGTCCGGATACATTTTACGCGGATGGCTGGCGTGTCCCGCAGGTGGCGCGGATCTATGCCATTCCTGTGGCTCCATTGCAGGCGCAGGTGGCGGCTGATGAATTGTTGCAGCGCTGGCGTGGACGTCCGGCGGGCCAGGGATATGAAGAGTTTTACGACGCGAGCGGTGGCGAGACCTGGTTCGAAGAGCTGTTTCAGCGTGGATGTACAGTAATTCCAACGCTGGAAGCGTATAACGGTCGTTATCATATCGATGGCGATTATGTGGCAACTGCGGTGGATCCCGGCCGTGCGGTGCCGGGGTTGCATGATGTGGTGCGCCGCGAGGCGTCGGAGTATCCCGAAGGAACGATTTTGGCTGTCGAGGAGCCGGGTTGGGTGACGTCAACATTTATCCAGCCGGCACGGGTCATTG
Source organism: Pseudomonas fluorescens (assembly GCA_003241595.1). Lineage (GTDB taxonomy): Bacteria > Pseudomonadota > Alphaproteobacteria > UBA2136 > UBA6156 > UBA6156. The sequence continues at coordinate 2,029 of QFOU01000030.1, read as the reverse complement.
TGAGTGACGGTTCCGGTTTTGTAGCGCCGGATGCGCCTCTACCGTTGCTGCCGAACCTTGCGTTGCCGCACATGCGCGTAGGTGGTGCGTGGGGGGCTGTCTGGTTGCCCACACACCCCGAGCACTTCGCTGAGCCTGCGATGTATGATTGGGATGCCACCGGTCATTTTGTGCAAATCAGTGGTCCACTTTGGGATCCACTGCACTACACCTATGCGTGTAGTGCTCAGCTTTTGCGTGCAGTACGTAAACCGCTGGAGGGTTATCCTGGTCTTTATGTGTTGCCGGAGTCTCTTAAGATGCGCTTCCATCCGGTAGTTGAATTCACCAGTTACGATGCATATAACGAACGCACCGCGCAACAGCGCCTTCAGGATGCCTCTCATCCGCTCTATGGCTGTGGTATTGATAGCGTTCCTCTCATGCGACCGGTTGCGAGCGTGGGATATCATCCGTTGCCATGGGGTTTGGAATATGAGCTTGATCCGGCTCACATGCCGGAGTTGAATCCGCGCCATCGTATCTCCCCTTGTCCGCCACCTCTCTTGGAGCGTTTGGCGCCGTTTTCACAATTGCAGGGTTTGCCTTCGGAGTACGAGCGGTACAATGTCGTGGTGAGTGAGCCTCAGCGCTTGACGCTTGCGGCGATGTTGGAAAGAGGCTCGGAGGACATGGTCTGTGATGCAAATGGTACACTCCTTCCTCAACAATTGGCTCAGCGCCACGCGGATGGAAAGTTCGCAATTCCGGTCTGGTTGCCGGATATGCCAGCCAGTCATCTGGCGGTGAACGTGAAACGTTTATTTGCTGCACGCAGTTATCGGCAAGCCTTGCAAAAGGCTGCAAATCTGTTGGCGCAGCCTCAGTTCTCTGCGGCGTTCTATCAGTTCCGGGAGGCGGCCTTGGCGTGGCGTCGCCTGCGTTACCGCATGTTTAGCAAGTATCCTGCAACATGGCAGCTTGCCTGCTCGGAGGGGTTGAATCTGGCGACGGCAGAACCGTTGGTTCCCAATCATTTGGCCGATCAGCATGCTCTTGTGCGCGAGGCGCGTGTCCGATTGGTGGGCGTAGTGCCGTCAGTGCCTGCAGAGAGGGCGGTGGATTTGCCATCCGCTCGCGCACAGGCTAGTCTCGGAAGAGGAAGGCCGAAGAATGCTCGCCATGGTGCAAATCGTGGTCGCAAACAGCCCGAAGACACGAACTAACAACGGCATAAAGAACGATGGCGACCGAACCCTCTCCCGATATCATTGCCCGCCCCGGTGGTCGGAGCGATGGTGCGGCTGCATCCAGTGCGCTGGAGAAATTCAAGGCGCTGCCTCGCCCGATGCAGGCCGGTATCCTGATTGCAGGCCTGATCTTCGTGTTTTACGTCATGTCTTCGTTGCGGGGAGGGGGTGCTGTTGCACCGAATCAGGTGGTTAACTTGGGTAATCCCAATGCCCGTGCGGTTAGCCCGACCTTTACGGGTATTGAGACAGATCGTCCTGCCGTTATGCAGAGTGTGTTTGAGCAGAACCGCCGCGATATGGCGGATCTCCGCGGTCAGATCGAAAAAGATTTCTCCAGCCGCGATCAGGCGTTGAAGGCGGCTTTGGATCAAAACCAAGAGCTGCAACGCCAAATGCAGCAAATGATGGGTGATTTCACCACCGAACTGAAAAACGTCCAGCTGGAGCGCGCGCGCGATAACGAGCGCCTGGTGCAACTGGCCGATCAGCAAAAGCAGCTTGAACTCAACGCTCCGGTCGATGGCGTGGGGGCCATGTCCGGTGCTCCGCGTAAGCGCGCGATTGCACAGGTGAGTTTGGGAGGCGGCGGCATTGCCGCTGCGGTGACTCGCCCTTTCGGCCAAACGGGGGGGACGCCCGCTACCCATCTCAACAACAGCGGTTTGCCTGCCCCGAGTCCGGCGGAAGATGCCGCGAGTAAGCGCCTACCCTTCATGCCGCCTTTGGGCTTTGTGCACGCTACTTTGTTGAACGGTGTGGACGCACTTGTCGGTGGTACGGCTACCCCTGCGCTGGCT
>QFOU01000094.1 GCA_003241595.1 Pseudomonas fluorescens | reverse complement strand
CGGCAAGCGAAGCGCGCAGGCCCGAAGCTGGAAGCCGGGCCGTAGGCGTCAGCCGAGCGGAGCGAGGGAACGATGGAAGCCCGAAGGGGGCGAGACTCGCGCAGCGAGGCTCGATGCGCAGCACGACAGCGCGACGGCGGCACGCCGGGACGCCATGAGCCTTGGTGTGTTGCTCACTTGCACAATGATTCAATAAATGTTGTATTATCGAATCATGAATGAAGATCAAGCCGTTTCCGCCCTCGGCGCCTTGGCTCACACCCAGCGGCTGCGCGTATTCCGCGCCCTGGTGGTCGCCGGCCCCGAGGGGCTGACGCCGAGCGTCCTTGCCGACCAACTCGACGTGGCCCGTAACTCCCTGTCCTTCCACTTGAAGGAATTGGCCCATGCCGGCCTCGTCACCATCGAGCAGCAGGGCCGCAATCTGATCTACCGCGCCGACTTCGCCCGGATGAACGGTTTGCTCGGCTACATGACCGAGCACTGCTGCCAAGGCGGTGTCTGCGAGGTTTCCGACACAACCACCCGCTGCGACTGCTGACGCCATGACCACCTACAACGCCTTGTTCATCTGCACGGGCAACTCTGCCCGCTCCATCCTTGCCGAAGGCTTGCTCAACGAGCTAGGCCAAGGCCGCTTCCATGCCTATTCCGCCGGCAGTCACCCAAAAGGCGAGGTTCACCCGCTGGCGCTTGCCACGCTAGAGCGGCTGCGCCTGCCGACAACCGGCTACCGCAGCAAGAGCTGGGACGAGTTCGTGAAGCCCGACGCGCCGGTGTTCGATTTCATCTTCACCGTCTGCGATAACGCCGCCGGCGAGGCGTGTCCGCTGTGGCCAGGCAAGCCCGTGTCGGCCCATTGGGGCGTACCCGACCCGGCTGCGGTCGAAGGCACCGATGAACAGCAGCGCAAAGCGTTCCTCGATGCAGCGATCACGCTGCGTCGGCGCATCGAGCTGTTCCTGTCGCTGCCATTGCAGCGTCTCGATGCCATGTCGTTGCAGCGCGAGCTGCGCGACATTGGCCGCCAGTGAGGCCCCCCCGATGACCGCAACCGATACCGCCGGCCCCGCGCCGGCCACCTCCGCCATGAGCGGCTTCGAGCGTTACCTGACGGTGTGGGTGGCGCTGTGCATCGTTGCCGGCATCGCGCTCGGCCAGTTCGCGCCGGGGGTGTTCCAGGCCATCGGCCGCATGGAGATCGCCCAGGTCAACCTGCCGGTCGGGCTGTTGATCTGGGTGATGATCGTGCCGATGCTACTGAAAGTGGACTTCGGCGCACTCGGTCAGGTCAAGCAACACTGGCGCGGCATCGGCGTCACGTTGTTCGTGAACTGGGCGGTCAAGCCGTTCTCGATGGCGCTGCTGGCGTGGATCTTCATTCGTCAGGTCTTTGCCGACTGGCTGCCGGCTGACCAGCTCGACAGCTATATCGCCGGCCTGATCCTGCTGGCCGCTGCCCCATGTACCGCAATGGTGTTCGTCTGGAGCCGGCTGACTGGCGGAGATCCGGTGTTCACGCTCTCACAGGTGGCCTTGAACGACACCATCATGGTGTTTGCCTTCGCGCCGATCGTCGGACTGCTGCTGGGCCTGTCGGCCATTACGGTGCTGTGGGACACGCTGCTGGTGTCGGTGGTGCTCTACATCGTCATCCCAGTCATCCTCGCGCAGCTCTGGC
>QFOU01000029.1 GCA_003241595.1 Pseudomonas fluorescens | reverse complement strand
GACAGGCTATGACATGGCGGCCGGCAAGATCATGGACATGGATGGTGGCATCGCGCTCCTCGACCGGCATGGCGAGGTGGCCGCACTGTGGAAGTTCCCCGGTATTATTGAACACTGGAGCCGCAAGCACGCACAGGCTGCCTATGTGCCATCCCTTTATAGGGCGCCACCGCCAGAGTACCGCTATGGGCCGCGCATCCTCCTGTGCGAGAAAACCGACCTGACGCTGTTCCTGCAGGCGGTCGCGGACGGCACGGTATATTATGATCCGGCATTGAAGATCGAGCCAGTGACCGGCCTGAAAAGGCGAAGCCAGTTTCGCATCCGGCACGACCAACTCGTGCGGATGTATCACCAGAGCGAAATCGTTGAGCTGGATGTCGGTCTACTGGCGTAAGTGAGCTAAGGAGCTTCGCCCCTCGCGCGGGCAAGGGGGCGGTTCCCGAGGCTCCGCGCTGCGCTTGTGCGCCCGCCGCCTGAAACCCTTGCCCTTGCTACCCCCAGACCTCGCCGGTCAGGCAGGGTTGCATGGGACATGCACCTGCCTTTTTACGAAGGAAGGGATCGCCCTTTAGAACGGGTATTCTTCCGGTTCATTATCGCGGTCGATGCAACCGGAACCTTTGTCGGAAACGATGAAGGAGGCCCGCTCATACAGCTCGTCATAGGTGACGATCTCGATGTTGCGCGTATCGCGCCGGAACAGCTCGAAAGTGCGCAGCTTGATCTCCTGCTCCTTTTCCGAACCAGCAAAGGCTGTGTTCGACGACGTGATCAAGATGCACTTCGGGTCGAGTGTGCGTTGGCGCAGCAGCTCGCCAGCCGTGTTAAAATTCTTGTGCGCGTTCGTCTCGGCCTTGATCTGCCAGCTCGCCTTCTGTTCGAGAATTTGCGAGACCGCATCCGTGAAATCCCCCGACAGCCGCCAGCTATTCGCCCGATTCCGGCTCTTGAGGAACAGCGGGGTGGACGGCTTCTTGATTTCGACCAGTACGGTGAAATTTGTGCAGCCCATGAGGAAATCCACGATCGCAGCATCAGAGCCATCAAGATCGGTGTCCGCGATATGCGCCTCGGCCTGCAAGATGTTCAGATAGCGGTAATCCAGTCCGAAGCCGAAAATCCACGGGTTCTTCTGGAAAAAATGCTGCCAGACCTTTTCCTCTTGCGGCGTCGTCAGACCTTCTTCCGCCTTGTAGGTGCCGAGATAGTCAGGGTCTTCCAGCAATCGCTTGAAGATGGCCAGTTGCGCCTTGCGGTATCCGATGTTCACGATGTCATGGGACTGGATCAGGCCGCTTTGTAAGACCTCGTCGAGAATCTTCTGCCCTTCCGGCATCGCCACGATCGACTTGACCTTGTCGGCTGTTTCTTGGTCGATCGGGCCGGAACCACCATCACGGATTGCCAGCCTGCGCTCGGTGACGTTGGCCAAATCCAGCTCCGTCATCAACTGAAGCAGCGCCATGATCTTTTGAAAGGAAAAGTGCGTCAGGCCAATGGGGTCATCTGCGCCAGACCACTGCTCGCGCCAGCCATCCTTGTATTCCTTGTACTTGCGCAGCTCGATCTTAGTGATCTCATTACGTTCGCTGATGAAGGTGAATTTCACCTTCAGCCGGTTCCGGCTTGGGAACGGAGGGATATACTCGATAGAGCGATTTCCATCGTCTTCGATGATGACCGTGAAGAATTTGCCGTCGCCATTTTTGAACGGATGGACATACAGGTGGTCGGTGCGCCACCCGCCTATCGTTGCTGCATCGTCGAATCCGCTCAAAGTGAAATCTCTCCCGTGTAGGTTTTATAACACGTTATTCTTTGAGGCGGCACGCCGCAGGATGTTTCTGTAGCGTGCCGAGAGCTGGCTAGGCAGCACGCAATTTCCCCATCTGATGCCACGTTGCGTCACTTGGGCGCTTCACAAACCAGAACCACCAGCCATTAACACCGGAGCCGGTTATGGCATGAGCTGCCGCCGAAGGGCTGGTGTGAGTTTTACCATCTTGCACCCACTTACCGCCCTCAATTTTAGCCGTGTAAGCCTTGCCTTTATATTCAGCCTTAATTTCAGTCCCCTCCGGAAGCGTCACACCCTTCCAAGTCCACCCAGCGGTCGCCACCACTGGCGTGGCAGGGGCATCTTCGAGGCCCAACATCTCCCGTAGCACATCATTGTAAGACACAGCCTCCGTTGCACGGCGGTTGGTCAATGCTTTGAAAACTTCAAAGTCGACATCAATAGTAGCCATAATGAGCCCTTTCCCTGTTTATGGGGATAATATGTCTTTTCTCACTTTTAGTGTCAATAGCAATTTAAGTATTTTAAGGAGAATTTTAAGAAGCCGATGAGTGGAGGGCGCATTCTCACAAATCAAGACTTTTGAGAAATTAGCTTGCCCGTGATTCCTCAACGGGTTACGATTCTCAAAAGATATGACCGAAACGCTCTCCCCTCGCCGCCTTGGCTACGCCCGCGTCAGCACCGTGGGCCAGACCCTAGAGGCCCAGCTCGAACAGCTTGCTGCCGCAGGCTGCGCGATCGTGTACCGCGAGAAGGTGAGCGGCGCCGTCGCCAACCGCAAAGAGCTGCCCCGCCTCCTCAAAGCCATACAACGCGGCGACGTGTTGGTGGTGACGCGGATCGACCGCCTCGCCCGATCGACGTTCGAGCTGTTCGCCATCATCAAGCAGGTTGTGGATGCCGGTGGGCAGTTCCTGTCCCTTGCCGAGCCGTGGGCCGATACCTCGACCAGCACGGGACGGATGATGATTGCCGTGCTGGGCGGTCTGGCGGATGTCGAGCGTGACCTGATCCGCACCCGCACCAGCGAGGGCCGGACACGCGCCAAGGAACGCGGACAACATATGGGGCGCCCCTCAAAACTCACACCCCACCAGCAACGCGAGATCCGCAGTCGCAAGGAGAGCGGCGAGAGCGTGGCCGATCTTGCCCGCTCGTATAGTGTAGCACCCGCAAGCATTTATAGGGCTTTAGCTGATTAAGCGCCTTAAAATCGGATTTACGATTCGTCGTAAAAGCGTAAAATTGCACTGCATCGGCCGATTTTACTTAAAAATAAAAAACAAGTTTAGTTGCCCGAATTGCTCTTGTTTTCAATTGTTGGGTGCGGAATTATCCCTGCGTGATCATGGCCATCTGGGGGATTTTCTATGGCTGTAAATGCAGGTGCAAAAGCATACGCAGATAACTTCTCGCCGATCTTCGTCAGCCGTTACATCGCCGCTGTCAAAGCGGGCCGTGCGGATGTCGTGCCGCAAGCTATCCGCCCATCAGTTGAGGCTTATGTCTATGGCCGCACAACGGCGAATGTCGATGTCAATCGCTGGGTATGGGACGCCCTTTACAACCATCGCGTCAGTAAGGGCGCCGACGCACAGTTGCCGCCAGACTTTGGCAGCGGCTCGTCAGGATCGAACGGGGCAGCGGTCGGCATGGCGGTAGCCGGAGGCCTTTTCAAGTTCATTGCGGCCTTGATTAAACTGGCGCCGAAGCGCCTCTGATACCGGAGGCAAACCATGGCAAAACGTCCATGCGAAAAATGCAGCACGCACGGCACGATCGACTGCATCTATTGCGGCGGATCTGGTTTCGTGAACACACGGGACGGCGAGAGCATCCGTTGCAAGGCTTGCGGCAGGGGTGGCAACGGCGCAGGCATCATGTGTTGCACCTACTGCAACGGGACGGGCTACGTCTGACAGCTATCGGTAAGCACTGCGTTGTCACGCGCAGCCTCGTCATGCGTGCGATAGATACGGATGTGGCGGACATACGGCCCTTCGGCCACGTCCGCCACCCATACCAGACAGCCCGATTTGGCGTCAGGCTTGACCGCCCACGGGAAATACACCCCCTCCCCCAGCTCGAGCATGATCTCCAGCGCTGTCTTGGCGGCGTACTGAACGGTGAACATCGGCGCGATGTCCTGCCAGCGCCCGCTGGCATGATAAGCAGCATGGATGTCCGGCTTGGCGAAGGGTTGCGCCGCGACCGCCTTGGGATTGGCCACCCATTCGCGGGGAGTTGTCAGCGCGTTCCCCAAATCTAGCCCATCGGGCAAACCAACTTCGGGAACCAGCACGCGCGTCATGGGGAGATGATGCACCCCCGCCCATTAAGGGGCAAGCAGAATGCTCACATCATCATCGTAAAATCGTAAAAGCGTATTTGTGGCCCACACGGCACAGGCCTCTAGGCCTTTGCTTTGGCCGCCATGGTAAGAAACGTTTAATCGTGTAATCGTAAAACTGGAAATCAGATTTTACAGAAAGGCGACGCCATGATCATCGGGGTGCTGAATCAAAAAGGTGGCGTGGGCAAAACCACGATCGCCATCAACTTGGCCGCGACGTATGCCAAGTCGGGCCTGCGCGTCCTTCTGGTCGATGCCGATCCGCAGGGCAGCGCCCTGCAATGGTCTACCGCCCGAGACGCCGAACCGTTGTTCCCTGTCATCGGCATGGCGAAGCCGACCCTTCACCGCGACCTGCCGGAGATCGCCCAAGACTACCAGATGGTCATCATTGACGGCGCCCCGCGCGTCAACGAGTTGGGGCGTGCCGCCATCCTTGCCAGCGATCTTGTGCTGATCCCCGTGCAGCCATCGCCCTATGACATCTGGGCTGCGTCCGACACCGTTGCGCTCATTCAGGAAGCCCAGCAGTTCAAACCCGACCTGAAAGCCGCTTTTGTGATTAATCGTAAAATCGCAAATACGGCGATCGGTCGTGATGTGGGTGATGCTTTGGCCCAGTTCGAGGGCGTGCCCGTACTGAAAAGCCCGCTACACCAGCGTGTCATTTACGCCGAGAGCGCGGGGCAGGGGCTGGCGGTAATGGAAGCCGAGCCGAACAGCGAAGCCGCGCGCGAAATCGCTGCGCTGGCGAAATCGCTAGCCACAAACAAGGAGAAGAAAGCCGCATGAAAAAGGTAGCTATGAAAATGCCGGTCAAGACGAACAGCGCCGCCGACCAGTGGGTCAACGCCCGCACGCCCGACGTGTCGGAAGCCGAACTAGCTGCACCGGCCAAGGTGGTTGCCTTGCGTGAAGCCGAGACGATGAAGCGGTTCACCATCGATGTCACCGAAAGCCTGCACAAACGGATCAAGATGCAGTGCGTGGCGCGTGGCGCCAAGATGGCCGATGTCATCCGCGACATGCTTGAACGTGAATTTCCCGACGCAAAAGCGTAAAATCGTATTTACGATTATGCAGTTTTACAGACAATCGCTTGGCCAAACCGCAGGCACAGAGTAGGGTTAGAGCATGACAACTCCCAAGCTCAACCTCATGCCGCGCGAACAGTTCGGCACACTCACGCTGCATGAAAAGAACGCCTACCTGCAAACGCTTGCGGACGAGTTCACCCAAACCCACCAGCGCGAAACGATCGTGCTAGACAAGGACGCACTCAGCCGCCTGCGCCGCTATTACAGCCGCCGCGTCTGGGCCGACCTCAAGCTGGATGATGCCGTTGGCCCCTTGAACCGTGCCCTGCGCAGTCTGGGCGAGAATATCCGTAATTCCAGCATCGAGGCCGATGTGACCGGCGCGTTGTTCAACGAGACCGCGCGTAAGCGCGTGCTCCGCGCCCCGCCGCCCGACGATGCGCAGTTCATGTTTTTCGTGCCCACCGTGTACGACGCGCCCCTTAAGGATGACGTGAACCTGATGGACGTGGCGCCGTTCAGCCTGAGCAAACGCGCCAACAGGGGCGTCATCAAGTACGAGCTGAAAGACAGCCTGATCACGATCGAGGGCGGCGCCGAAAGCGGGCTGGCGACGGTGTTCGATTACGACATCTTCCTGAACATGGTGTCCTATCTGGCCGAGGAAGTGCAGCAATACCGGCGCGACGAGGCCAAGGGCTTGCGTCCGACCGTGCCGCCGAAGGTATACCGCCCCAGCGCTTCGCACATCCTCAAATTCTGCCGCCGTTCCAATGGCGGCAAAGCCTACGAGGACTTGGAGGCGGCTTTGGATCGCCTCGCCAATACCACGATCAAGGTCGTGAACCTGTCCGGCGGCAAGCGCCGTCAGGTGGACAGCCGCCCTCTGATCAGCGGTTATAGCGTCGTCAGTCGTACCGGCGCGAACAAGATCGAAACCGTCGAGATCACCATTCCCGACTGGGTATACACCAGCGTGGTGCGCAACGAAAAAAAACTGCCGTTGCTCACCCTCAATCACGACTACTTCCTGATTAGCTCCGCCATAGGCCGCTTCATCTACCGCCTTGCACGCAAGGCCGCAGGTAGAGACGAAGCCCGCTATGGTCTGCGCGAATTGCACAAGCGCAGTGGGTCGGAGCAGGAGCTGCGGAAGTTCGCCTATGATCTGCGCGAGTTCGTGAAGCGCACGCAGGCCTTCCCGCTGCCCGACTACGATCTGTCGCTGGAAGAGGGCAGAGAGGAGCAGATGCTCTACATGCGCCGCCGCAAGGACGACGAGCTGACGGCGCCGGTCGATCTACTCGCCGACGCCTGATTTTGTCGGGCCAGTCGTTCTTCGCCGACGACATATTTTTGTCGCGCTCATCCGTACATGACCGACGACAAAAAATGGCGCGGAGCCTTGTGTTTCGCGAAGAATCGATTTTGTCGGAAAAACTGGCCTTTTCGTATTTGGCCGACATTTTTCCGTACATCGCCGACGACAAGCCGTACTTTACCGACGACAAATCGTACATCGCCGACGACAAGCCGTACATCAGCGACACGGCAACTTCGCAACATCTTGATAGTTATGCTGAATTTGTCACTTTTTGCGCCTAAAACTTATTTAAAACTTATATAAAACATAGAAAATAAGATAAAACAGGCTGCGCCTGATTTCTTTAAATCTGGATTTTGTTTTTTGTCGGTGTCGGCGATGTCCATCAATGGCGAATGCCACCGAGTTTCCCCGATGGCATCCTAACCCTTTACGGTCATCGGCTTCCCAGCCTGTACCGTGCCAGCATTGAATCACAGCGTTGGCATTCTGCCAAGGGTGAACCCTCCGGCGACCACACAGCAGCCCACAGGACGACCGTAGAAGCATTTTTGCTATCAAAATGGTGGGTTGCCCATACGCACACGCCAAATCCCTCCTAACCCTTTCTGAAATATCCTCGGGGGTGTGGGGGCAGACAGCCCCCACAGGGTAGGTCAAGCACGATACAGGCTTGAGGCAGGGAGGGGGTGCAGGGGGCTTGCCCCCGCTTCGGGCGCGAAGCGCCGCGCGATTTTTTTCAGGGCGTCAGTATACACTCCCAGTCGAAATATCGCGGCATGATGGTCGGCAGTACCGAGAGGATCGCGCCGCCGATTATGAAGCCGATTCCGGCCTCGCCCCTGAAGCGTGAGACGGCCCAGATGAGCACGCCGAGAGTGGCCAGCACCACTCCAATCGAGAACGACAGTGGCGCGAAGAAGCTCACCGTCGAGCAGAACGCGTCCGACTTCCAGCCCCACCAGCGCAAGGCGCGGTCGTAGAGGTAGGTGGCGCCAAGGGCGGCGAGAACGATTGCAGCAAGATTACCGATCAGGCGGGTGGGATGATACGGCGGGAGCTTCATCGGACAGCAACACGGAGGGCGGGAAGGGTGAGGATAGCAGGCTACAGAGACGAAAGAAAAGAGGCAGTTGACGATATAATAGCGCACTTATACATTGCTTCGCAACATAGGTGCTCCGGCAGCCACAGGGGTGTGGCAATCCGCCGGAAGGAAGGCCCTGTGAGGGCCTGATTTTCAGCTGTGTCATGGGTGCCGCAGCAGGGGAACAGCGTGGCGATTTATCACTTCTCGGGTCAGATTTTGGGCCGCAAGGGCAAGCAAAATCCTGACGGCAGTGGGCGCCCCGGTTCCAAGGCGGCTGCCGCCGCCGCCTACCGCAGCGGGTCGCAGGTGCGCGATTACCGTACCGGCGAAATCCACGACTACAGCCGCCGCAAAGGGGTGGCCTACGCTGAAATCATGTTGCCCATCGGTGCAGCGTCATGGCTGGAAGATCGGGAGCTGTTGTGGGGCACGGTCGAGCGCATGGAGAGCCGCAAGGACGCCCAGCTTGCCCGCGAGTTCAACATGGCGTTGCCGCATGAGCTGGATGCGGGCCAGCGTCTTGAGCTGGTGCGTGGGTTCGTCCAGCGCCATTTCGTCAACCGTGGCATGGTGGCCGACATTGCTTTGCATGACCCTGTGACGGAGCAGGGCCAGAACGCCCGCAACTACCACGCCCACGTCATGCTGACTTTGCGGCAGGCAACGCCGGATGGCCTGCATCCGGTCAAGACCCGTGAGTGGAATAGCAAGGAATTGATGAACGTCTGGCGGTCGGAATGGGCCGTGGCGTGCAACCACGCGCTGGAACGGGCAGGAGAGAGGGGGCGCGTGGATCACCGCACCTTGCAAGCCCAGCGTGACGAAGCTATCCGGCGCAAGGATGTGGCCCGCGCCGCCGAACTCAATCGCCTGCCGGAGATCCACGTCGGGCCGAGGGCGCGGCAAGCCGTGCGCCACCAGCGCCCGCCGGTCAGCCGTGTGCGTCAGGTCGGGCCGTCGCGGGTACGGGAGCAGGTGCAGCCGCCTCGCACGCGGGAGCGGAACTATCCGGCGCGCGACCAGGGCACGCGTCTGAACTGGCTGGAACGGATCGTCGTCGGCAACGATGAACGCCTGCGGCGCGACCTTGAAGGCATCAACCGCCGCTTTGACCGCTACCAGCGCAAGATGGACTACTGGGAGCGCCGTATCACGTTCTGGTCGGAGGGGCAGATCGGCGGGCGAAAGTTCCGCTTCGATCGCTGGAAGGCTGCCGAGAAAGACAAGCAACGGCGCCAGCGGGCCGAACATGCCCGCCGACGGTTCAACCAGCTTGTGACGATGATGCGGCAGCTCGAAGACCTGATGCGCTTGGGCGCTAACCGCCGCGAGCGCGGTCTTCTCCGCGTGCGGGAACTGGAAGGATGGGCGCGATTGGCCCAGCCGCGCACGCGCAGCCGCAATCAGAGCCGCACGCGCGGCGTGTTCGATTAGGGCTGCGCAGGTGGCGGCGTGGCAGTGTCGTATGCCGCCATGGGTGGCGTCACGTCATAGCGCTCCGGCGGCTGGGGCGGGGCCGTGAACCCCTTGGCGCCGCCCTGCCATGTGTCCCACAGGCTGCGCCAGCGCCAGACCTTGCGATAGTCGAGGCGCTTGCCGAAGATCGGAAACGGGCAGTTGCGCAGTTTCAAGATCACCTTTGTCAGCGGCAGGCGCTGGATTTCGGCACTGTCGAGCAACCAGTAATTCCCGTCGGATTGGCTCTGCGACTGGCTGCGGCGTTCCCAGCCCGTGGAGGACGAGCTGGTGCTGGCTGAGGCGGATTCCGCTGGCGTGTTGCCCAGCATGGTGGCGACGTACTCGGCGGTGGCGTTGTCGTTGACCCCGAAAAACAGGCGGGCCGACGCGTTGGCCAGAAAAGCCTCCGCATCCTGCCGGTAGATTTTGGCGACCTGCGGCAGGTTCTGCCAGATCAGGACGGGCGTGCAGTACGCGCGGAGAAGGCCGGACTGCTTTTCGAGCACGTCGAGGCGCCCGAGCACGGCCACTTCGTCGAGCAGGAGCACGACCTTGCGCTTGGGCCGGTTGGCCTTGGCGCGGGTCAGGGTCTTGAGGGTGCAGCCGACCATGACGCGCAGCCAGCGCGCATACACGTCCAGCAGGTCTTCATCCACGCACAGGTACAGGGTGCCGGTGCCCTCGACCAGATCGGTCAGGCGGAAGGTCGAGCTGGACGACAGCTTACCCGCCGGACTGGTGGCTGACCACGGTTCGGTGGCCTTCTGCACGTTCGACAGGATCGAGCGGAATTCGTCGGAGAAATCGCCGTCGGGGCCGACAGCGCTGGTGAGCAGCCCCCCGATGATCTCGCGGGCGGCAGGGGAGGGGGAGTGGCCCGCAATGTGCGTCAGCATGGCGATGAAGGTTTCGCGCTGGCCGGCGGACAGCCGGCGCACAGTGGACAGAGTGCGGCTGGGTGCAGGTTCGCTGTGCAGAACGTGCAGCACCAGTCCCTTGACCAGTGACGTGGCCTTGTCGTCCCAGTGGGATTCCCGCGCGTCAGGGATCACCAGCAGGCGGGCGAGGGCTTCGGCGTCATCCGCTTCCTGCGGTTGCCCGAAGCGGATCGTGTCAAGCGGGTTGAGGCGTTCCGAGTGCGCCAGATCGGTGGGGTTGAGCATCCACACCTTGCCGAACTTGGCACGGCGCCGACGGGTGATGTCGTAGTTTTCGCCCTTGGGGTCGGTGACGACCATCGACCCGCGATAGGTCAGCAGCGACGGGATTACGACGCCAAGGCCCTTACCGGCGCCCATGGCGGCAAACACCATCACCATGCCGTCGGAGGAAAAGCGCAGGACGCGTCCGAACGCGCCGCGGCCCAGCATGACCCCCTCGCCGCGGACGGCGCCGTGCCACCACTGCTCCCAGCGGCTGGCCCAGCGGGCCGAGCCATGCGCCTTGCGGCGATCGCTGCGTCTACGCAGCAGTTTAAAGGGCAGGAGCAGGACGAAGCGGAGCACCGCCCAGATGCCTTGCAGCACGGCGGAAATGAGCCAGAGAAGTCCTGCGAGCACGTCCATGTCAGCATTCTTGCATGGCGGCAGGGGGCGCCGCAACGGGGCTGCCCTGCCCTTCAGCAGATACGGCAGGGCCACATGCGCAAACCCGCCTCAAGGCACGCTGCGCTCTACGGCCTTGACCCGTGTTTCCCCACGCGGCAGGGGCTTGGGAACAGCAAGGCCCCAAAGTGGCCATGCTGCCCCTTTTACGACGGGTCGCCAGAGCCGAGGCGATGGGGGGCGTGGCCTGCCCTGCGCATCCACACGCCGCCATCCGGCGGTGGCATGTCGTGGCGTTCATTGCTGGCGAATTCTTCTTCATCGGATACCGCGACGGGTGGAAGTTCGATCCGTTCCACCACGCCCTTGCCGCTGGTGTCGAGCGGCGGCCCGAAGGTGAACGGATCGCCGTCGCGGTGCGCGGCGAGGTACAAATGGTAATCGAGGTTTTCCAGCAGGTAATCGCACGTCGGATGCTCCATCATCAGATGGCTGCCCGTGGTGATGTAGATGCGGTGGTCAGGGCGGTTCAGCACCGCCCCCGTGGACTGGTTGACGTAGGCCGAAGGGGTTGGCGCCACAGGCTCCGGCATTGAAGGTGGTGGGGGCTGCACCTGCATCTCCGGCATGTGGACATGGACGTGAATGGCAGGTGACGCCATCGGCGTTGCCACAACAGGTTCCGGCGGTCGCACGGGGGGGACAGGTTGCGGGGCTTGCTGCGGGGCGGGTTGGTGTGCTCTCTTGACGAGTGCGCCGCCAAACTTCGCCAGCACGAATGTCAGGATGGCAAACACCATCCCCGTCAAGACGACGGACAGCTTCGTGACGGCTTTGAGCAGGAACAGAATGACGTCCATTTACGATACCTACGCCGCCAAGATTTGCAGCCAACTGGAATTGGAACCCCGCGCCTACGACATGAAGGAGCTGTGCAGTTACATCATGGATTTGCCGCTGGCGGAAGTTCATGCTGCGCATCAAGGTGTGGAGCTGGAAAAGCTGCCGAGGCTGGGCGATACGGTAAGCCTGAAGGCCCACATGCAGGCCTGTTTTTTCGACATCCTGATGAACCCGGCGCGCCCATTGACCGACCTGACCCGCCCCATCCTGATCAAGCGCAAGCACCTTGAGCGGCTGGAAGGCTGGCGCGACTGGCGCACCCTGTCGGTCTACCTGCACCAGCAGAACATGGAACCTGCGGCGGTCTTCCGCAACACGCCGATCACGATCAAGACCGAGCCCTTTGAATCAGAAGTTTACTACGTTGCCGACATCCGCGTGATGCTTGGCCGACAGGACCCGTTCGTGTGGAATGGTTAAGGTGGAAAGGTTTCGGCCTTACATTGTGTTAGGAAATCTCCCCTAAAACTTCCTGTGTGAAACCGATTTTTGCCATGAACAAAACGTGAACAAATTGTTTGTACGCTGAGTCTGATTATGCCAGGGTGGCAAAAAATGACACAGCGGAGATTCGGACAGTGACCCCCCAGGACAAGAGCGAGTTTACACGGCTTCGAGAGCAGGCCGGCCTAACCATCGAGGAAGCTGCCAAGGTCATCAAGGTGTCGTTGCGCTCGGCCTACCGTCATGAAAATGGCGAGTGTTCCCCTTCCCCGCTTGCACTGGATATGCTCCGCCTCCTGGCTCATAGCCACAGGCCTCCCGAAAGACCCTCCAGGTTCCGCTTCATCGACCTGTTCGCCGGCATCGGCGGTCTGCGCGTGGGCTTCGAGAACATCGGCGGCAAATGCGTGTTTACGAGTGAATGGGACAAGTACGCTAGCGAAACCTACCGCAAGAACTTTCCCGAGGACGGGGAGCATGTCTTTGCCGGGGACATCCGGGAATACACCAAGGACGAGGCTGCACTGGCGCGTATTCCAGCGCATGACGTGCTTCTGGCCGGCTTCCCCTGCCAGCCGTTTTCCATTGCCGGCGTGTCCAAGAAAAACGCCCTTGGCCGCCCGCATGGCTTCCTGGATGCCACCCAAGGCACGCTCTTTTTCGATGTCGCGCAGATCATCCGCCATCACCGGCCGAAAGCGTTTCTCCTGGAGAACGTCAAGAACTTGCAACGCCATGACAAAGGGCGAACCTTTGCCACGATCATGAACGTGCTGGAGAAGGAGCTGGGCTACAAGGTCGTCACCCGGATCGTCAGTGCGCGTCCTTGGGTGCCCCAGGGACGCGATCGTATTTTTATCGCCGGCTTCCGGGATCATGAAACCGCCTTTTCCTTTGACGACGTGGTAATACCGGCCGGGCCGGAGCCGACGCTGGGCTCCATCCTGGAAGCGCAGGTGGCTGATAAGTACACCCTCACCCCCAAGCTGTGGGACTATCTCCAGGCTTATAAGAAAAAGCACGAATCCAAGGGCAACGGCTTCGGGTTCGGGCTGTTTGGCCCTGGAGATGTCGCGCGAACTCTTTCTGCTCGTTACTACAAGGACGGTTCCGAGATCCTGATCAATCAGGGAAAGGGAAACCGGCCACGTCGCCTGACGCCCAAGGAATGTGCCCGCCTGATGGGATTCGAGCGCGGCAACCGTTCTTGGAATATCCCGGTGTCCGACACCCAGGCTTACAAGCAGTTCGGCAATGCCGTGGTGATGCCGGTCGTGGAAGCAATCGCCGAGGCCATGAGTCCGTGGCTGCCGGCCGCAACCGGCGAGGTCGTGCCGTTTCCGGCCAGTGCCGGCGAACCCTTGAAGGCCGTTGTACATGGCTGATGTGGTGCCGCCCGAGGTTCGCAGCCGGATGATGGCCGGAATTAGGGGGAAAAACACCATGCCCGAGTTGCTGGTGCGGCGTGCGCTTCATGCGGAGGGCTTTCGCTACCGGCTGCACGATGCCAAGCTGCCCGGAAAGCCGGACATGGTGTTTCCCAAGCACCGTGCAGCGGTTTTCGTACACGGCTGTTTCTGGCACGGGCATGACTGCCACCTCTTTCGCCTTCCGGCAACGCGGCCGGAGTTCTGGCTGGCCAAGATCCAGGGCAATGTTGCGCGTGACGGCAGGGCGATCGATGCCCTCCGACAGCACGGGTGGCGTGTCGGTACGGTTTGGGAGTGCGCCCTCAAAGGCCGGACCCGAATGCCCGCCGGCGAGGTGTCGGCACACCTTGCCGAATGGCTGCGGAGCGATTCCGCAACATTCGAGGCAGAAGGCCTGAAGCATGATTGAGACACTGGAAGCCTTGGCCGGCCTGATGCGTCAGGACGGGGCGGTGCGTATCTACGCCAAGAAGCTGGCGCCCAACGACAACTCCAAGAACCAGGTCTACCTGGGAGGCGACTTTTCCGCGCTGAACATCATCCCGCACGGGGAGGTCACAACTGACGATGCGGAGGTTGCCGGCAGTGTCCGCGACCGGGGCAAGGCTGCCATCCGTTTCCAGTGGATTGACGAGGGAGGACGCTACGAGGCTCCTAATGCCCAGCTTATCCTTTATCCGAAATATCCCGAAGTGCGCATGTCCGGCTTTCTCAAGGGCGCCAATCTGAAAGCTGCTCGCCATGCGCCGGGTGACGTGATGCGGGTGCGGGACGAAGGACGCGTGCTGTTCCTGGGGATAACACCGGACGGCACGGTGCTGGGCCATGCGGTGTCGGCAACCAGCCCCCTTGCACGAGCGCTTGAGGCCCGGAACGACCTGGAGCCGCTTGGCGTATTCTTGGAAATCCCGGCGGAGCCGGCGGCAGGTAGCACCAAGGAACGGTTGCTGGCGACACTCGAAGCTATCTACCGCAAGCACTGGATTCAGTCGCAGAAACTCGACAGGTTCGGGGTGAAGCACCCCTATGCCGCCCGCAATGGCGGCGGATACACCCTCGAAGCCGAACTGGGCATCTCGCCGAACGGCTACGCCGAGCCGGACTATCTGGGCTGGGAAATCAAGCAATACGCCGTGACGGACTTCAATGCCTATCGTCCCACCAGCGTCGTCACGCTGATGACGCCAGAACCGACCGGCGGTTTCTACCGCGACAACGGCGCGGAAGCCTTCGTGCGCCGTTTTGGCTATCCCGACAAGAGCGGCAAGGCAGGCCGCATCAACTTCGGCGGCATCTATGCGAGTACCAAGGTGTACCACGCTGATACCGGCCTCCAGCTTCGCATGACAGGCTATGACATGGCGGCCGGCAAGATCATGGACATGGATGGTGGCATCGCGCTCCTCGACCGGCATGGCGAGGTGGCCGCACTGTGGAAGTTCCC
>QFOU01000028.1 GCA_003241595.1 Pseudomonas fluorescens | reverse complement strand
TACACAATCCACCAAACTGTATCTCAAAAGACACAAAATCACGTTTTCACAAAAACGTGACACAAAGTGACTATCCTGCCTAGTCAACCGACCTGTAGCGAAAATACTTTCCGAATCACGTCAGGTTGTCAGCTGACATTTTCAATAACTGCCATACAGTATCAACACCACAGGAACCTCAAACCAGAACCGAATCCTCCAGCCCCTTCCCTCACAGTTGAGCCAAATACCCCTAGATTCCCGTCAGATTCAAACCAAACTTGCTCAGCTACCCAACTTCAGAACCCAGCTTCCGTACATATTCCGCGAAATACCCCTCAGCTTCCCCCTGTGGAAAAATGTTGGAAACAATACCATTCCGAAATTCGGCAATTTCACAAAAATCCTGCCCGCTGTTACCAAGCACTAAAATCTCATCAACCTCGGTAAGTGCCGCCTTCAGATTTTCCAAAGCACGCGGATAACGACGTTCAATTAGCTCATCGGCAATATAATGCCCACCTTTACTAACTCGAAGGGCTACCCGCTCCTTGTGAAGCAAGGGGCTATCCAGCCCAACAAATATAAGTCGCGTTCGCCAGCCAGCCGCACGGGCCTGACGAAAGAGGTTCAGCCCCCGTCGATCTGAGAAGGTGGACTCAAGCACGAAGTCATTCCCACTTTCCAATTTGGTCTCAACCAGATTGACAACGAAGCGTCCTATCTCGAACGCAGACACCTCCTGCTCGGCCTGCAAGGCATCGGGATTGATATAATCGCTATCAGATAGGAAACGGGAGGCATAGGTACTTTTGCCTGCACCATTACACCCTCCAACCAATGTAAATATCTTATTGATGATCGTTTTCTCCTTAAGCGACTTAAACTGGAAAATTATCTACTAAGGGCGGATGGATTACCAGCAACTCATCACTATTCCACCACTCTTCCCCCAAAGGGGGTTGAGAAACCAAAAAATCAACATCTTCGAGATAGCTACTGTGCAAGAGATAGCTTTGCTTAACCACTTCATGAGCACGCGCCATGCATTGTCTTGAAATATCTTTCAGGGCCAGTTTCCCAAATCTGGTAAATTGGTAGTCCTTAGAAATAGCGACGTATTTAGACACATGCGGCGCATAAACTTCTAGCTCACCAGGGCGCATCTCACGCATAGGAATGATTGACGAGTACTTCTCGTAAAATTCAAGTGGGCTCATAGCTATCCTCTCACCTAATTAAAAAGCCACACAAGAAACTGGTGGCTGGGGAGTTTAGAACCGTCTTAAGAACGGCGCAGCGTATTCACGCTCACGCGATATTACATTCCGCTGCCTCCCCAACCATAGGTCGGAAGGCAGCAGGTTTGGTCACGGCAGACTGCAACTGCCGCTTAAGAGAGGTTCTAACGCCTCACGCCTGCTTCACAAGCGCAGATGAAAGCTATGACATTCCACACTCAACATCAACTTTAATAAGCTCCAAACGCTTAGTAGCCAATAAATACTGAACATTTGGAAAGCACGCATACTTACAAATATTTTGTTCAGATTAAGCCTAAAACAACTCTCCACAAACCGCAGAAAGCCTAGCAAGTACATACGACATGGACACCCCAATTGCCTGCACGCATACTTACAAATTTTAGCTAGCGCTCAAGAAGAAGCAAATGGCGGCATTTATTGGTAGCCTTACTCAATCGCACATCAGCCTTAGCATTAAGCACTTTTTAGAAACTGTCCCCAAATTGTCCCTACGAACAAAAAAAACAGGGACTAGTTAAAAACTAGTCCCTTGAATTCTTTGGTTGCGGGGGCTGGATTTGAACCAACGACCTTCAGGTTATGAGCCTGACGAGCTACCGGGCTGCTCCACCCCGCGACACAGCCGCTTCTCTAGCCCTCTCCAACACGCCTGTCAAGCAAGTAAACAGCAAATCCGCAAACAAACTTGCACTGCCCTGTCAATTCACCTAATATTCCAAGTAATAAGAGCTCATACAACAACAAGAGAAAGGCTCCCCCATGGCCCCCAAAAAACCTACTACTAAAGCGGCTCCTAAAAAGGCTGTAGCTAAACCTGCACCAAAAGCAGTTGCCAAACCCGCTGCCAAAACCCCTGCTAAACCAGTAGCCAAAGCGGCGCCAGCCAAAGCTCCCGTTAAAGTGGCAACCAAACCGGTCGCTAAGCCTGTGGCAAAACCCGCAGCCAAACCAGCAGCTAAACCCGCCACGGCCGAAGCCCGTCCCACTGCCCAACTGCACGCAGTACCGTCTTCCCCGCGTACAAACGCCCCCGCACCCAAGTGGCTGGAAGACGCTCTCGCTTACGCCCAAGCCAATCCGGCCGTAAGCCTCGTCAGCATTATCGCGGTCGTTCTAGGCCTCCTGCTCATTCTCGATTAACCCTGCTAAAACCAACTAACCCGCCTCAGGCGGGTTATTTCTTACGCAGCCGCTTAAATTTGGCTCTGGCCAACTGCCGCTAGCTTTGTTACAACAACGCCGCACCAGAAAAAGCGGGTATAGCTTAATGGTAAAGTTCCAGCCTTCCAAGCTGGCCATGTCGGTTCGATCCCGTCTACCCGCTCCATTCTTTCTGCACTCCCCTAGCCTGCCGAATTTTGCATTAACAAAAGAAGGGACTGCACATGCCTCTCCAGCTCGATAAATTCTATATCAACGGCCAGTGGGTCACTCCCGTAGATCCCCAAACACCGCACACACTCATCAATCCGGCCACCGAGCAACCCATCGGCCAACTCGCCATGGGCGGAGTCGCCGATGCCGAAGCCGCCATCAAGGCCGCCGCCGCCGCATTCCCGGCCTTTAGCCAAACCTCGCGCGAAAAGCGCCTCGCCTACCTCGATAAGATTATCGCCATCTACAAACGCCGCTTCGAAGAGATCGCCCAGGCCATCACGCAAGAAATGGGCTCTCCCATCAGCTTCTCGCGCCAATCGCAAACGCAGGTCGGCCTCAGCCATTTCGAGGTCGCCCGCGATGTACTCGCCAAATACGAATTCGAAACACCCCTCGGCAACGGTATCGTCCGTAAGGAGCCCATCGGCGTCTGCGGCCTCATCACACCTTGGAACTGGCCCGCTAACCAGGTGGTACTCAAAATCGCACCCGCCATCGCCACCGGCTGCACCATGGTGCTGAAACCCTCCGAGTTCAGCCCCCTCACCGCCCTCATCATCGCCGAGATCATGGATGAAGCCGGCCTCCCCGCAGGCGTCTTCAACTTGGTGAATGGCCATGGCGAAACGGTCGGCGCCACCCTCAGCTCGCACCCGTTGGTAGATATGGTCTCCATCACCGGCTCGACTCGCGCCGGTATCGCCGTCGCCCAATCCGCCGCGCCTACCATCAAACGCGTCACACAAGAACTCGGCGGCAAATCCGCCAACATCGTGCTGGATGACGCCGAATTCGAAAAAGCCGTCACCACCGCCATCAGCCAATGCTTCGTCAACTGCGGCCAATCCTGCAGCGCGGCCACCCGCCTGCTGGTCCCGGCCTCGCGCATCAAGGGCGCGAATCGCATCGCGGAAGAAGCCGCCAACAACCTGAAAATGGGCGACCCCACTGCCGAGACCACCGATCTCGGCCCCGTGGTCTCGCAAATCCAATGGGATCGCATTCAAAAACTCATCACTAAAGGTATCGAAGAAGGCGCCACCCTCGTCATGGGCGGTGCCGGTAAGCCGGATGGCCTGCAAACCGGCTACTACGTCAAACCGACCATCTTCTCCGATGTCAAACCGGACAGCACGATAGCACAGGAAGAAATCTTCGGCCCCGTTCTGGTCATCATCCCCTACGAAGGCGACGACGAAGCAGTGGCCATCGCCAACAACAGCAAATACGGCCTCTCCGGCTACGTCTGGGGCAGCCTGCACCATGCCGAGGCCATCGCCCGCCGCATGCGCACCGGCACGGTCAACATCAACGGCGCCAAGCCAGAACTCACCCTCCCCTTCGGCGGCTACAAACAATCCGGCAACGGGCGCGAAAAAGGCCACTACGGCTTCGAGGAATATCTCGAGATCAAAACCATCACCCGCCCCTAATCCCAAAAAGTATAATAAAGGCGCCGCAAGGCGCCTTTATCAGTCCGTGGCGCAGCAGCGTTGCCCCCGCGCGCGAGGCTCAAATGGTCATCCGGATGATTTTTGACGTGGCGCAGTGTAGGTCCTCTACATAAGCCGCGCCGAAAAGTGCCGGGGGCCCCGTTTTGGCCCGCGCCGAAATAAGCCCATTACCCCTTGCATTGCGGGGAATTTGTGATAAAAAGCCCCTGCCGCAGCGAGAGGCTCATCATGCGTGGCAAACATGAAAACCTGTAAACCAGAAAAGGCATATAGCAATGGCAAAGACCGCTTTCCAACGCAACAAGCCGCACTGCAACATCGGTACCATTGGTCACGTTGACCACGGTAAGACGACGCTGACTGCGGCCCTCACCAAACACTTCGGCGAATTCAAGGGCTACGACCAAATCGACTCCGCCCCTGAAGAAAAGGCCCGCGGTATTACCATTAACACCGCCCACGTTGAGTACGAATCCGCTGCCCGTCACTACGCACACGTTGACTGCCCCGGACACGCCGACTACGTGAAGAACATGATTACCGGTGCTGCTCAAATGGATGGTGCCATCCTCGTAGTAGCCGCTACCGACGGCCCGATGCCCCAAACCCGCGAGCACATCCTGCTGGCCCGTCAGGTTGGTGTTCCCCGTCTGGTTGTTTACCTCAACAAGTGCGACATCGCCGATCCCGACCTGCTCGAGCTGGTTGAAATGGAAATCCGCGAACTGCTGAGCAAGTACGACTTCGACGGCGACAACACCCCGATCATCCACGGTTCCGCTCTCAAGGCTCTTGAAGGCGACGCTGGCGCACTGGGCTCCGAGTCCATGAAGAAGCTGATGGAAGCCATCGACACCTGGATCCCGCAAGCCGAGCGCGAACTCGACAAGCCGTTCCTGATGCCTGTTGAAGACGTATTCACCATCACCGGTCGTGGTACCGTTGTAACCGGCCGTATCGAGCGTGGTATCGTTAAGGTTGGCGAAGAAATCGAAATCGTTGGCCTGCGTCCGACCGTTAAGACTGCCTGCACCGGCGTCGAAATGTTCCGCAAGCTGCTCGACCAAGGTCAAGCTGGCGACAACGTCGGTCTGCTGCTCCGTGGTATCAAGCGTGAAGATGTTGAGCGCGGCCAAGTATTGGCTAAGCCCGGCTCTATCACTCCGCACACCAACTTCAAGTCCGAAGTTTACGTGCTGAGCAAAGAAGAAGGTGGTCGTCACACCCCGTTCTTCTCCGGCTACCGCCCGCAGTTCTACTTCCGCACCACCGACGTTACCGGCTCCATCAAGCTGCCGGAAGGCGTTGAAATGGTTATGCCTGGCGACAACATCGCCATGGAAGTTGAGCTGATCGCTCCGATCGCTATGGACCAAGGTGTTCGCTTCGCTGTTCGCGAAGGCGGCCGTACCGTTGGTGCTGGCGTGGTTGCTTCTATCGTTAAGTAATTTAACGATACGACCGGAAAAGGCTCCCTCGGGAGCCTTTTCTTTTATCTCTATATGCCAGATACTTCCCAAATGGTTAGCTCCTTCCCCCTCTTCGCCGCCATCCTCTCCGGATTCTGCTTTACCCTCTTGGGCATCCTTCTCAAACGCAATACCACAGCCACGCAAAGCCCCTTTATCCTCCCGAGCTGGCTCGCGTTACTGTTCCCCGTCTGGTGCGTCCTATTCATCGGAACCCAAGCCACCCATACTCTCACCTTCAATCTCAGCAGCTCCGCGCTTATATGGCCTGCCATTTGGGCCATATGCACTGTCAGCACCACCACCATTCTTGTCTGGCTATTACAATCTCTTAGCCTTACCGAGGTCGCAGGCTACAAAAAAGCCCTCCTTACCCTTATGGCTTCAGCTGCCGATATCTTCATCTTCCACACGGCATTCCCCATTATTACGATCAGCGCTCTCATATGCCTGTTATGCGGAAGTCTCCTTCTGGGACACGCACGCCATAAACTACCTAATAAAAAACAGGCGCTCGCCCTTATTGCGTGGTGCACCATCCTCACTCTCCAGATTACCGCCTATAAACAAGGCCAAATGCACCAAACAGCTATCCTCTCGCACACCATTCTCGCACAAAGCATGTCGACATTCCTCTACACACTCCTCTGGTTGACACCCTCTGTCCGCAACACACCGTTTAAGCTGTTACCCGCCCTGCCCTTACTCGCCGTCGCATTTACAGGAGTAATGATAGAAGGCTTTGCCTACGCCGCCCTTCCCCTCGCCGTGGTCATCCTGGTTACAATGTCGGGCGCCGCCTTATTCGCCATCCACGATCTCTACACGCGCGAGCTCCCCCGCACCCGCCGCAGTTACATAGCCCTGACGGCTATCGCTGCTGGCTTCTTGCTTCTGATCTTTAAATAGAGAATAACAATCCCATGCACACACCAGAAACTCTCCACGGCGCACTCACGCAACTTAATATTCCCTTCACAAATCACCACCATGCAGCGGTGTTTACGGTGGAGGAAAGCTCGATTCTTTCCCACCTCGCCGGCGCCCATATCAAAAACCTGTTCGTGAAGGACAAAGCCAAAAACTTCTTCCTGATTACAGCACTGGAAGACCGCTCGCTCGACCTCAAATCCCTCGGCAAACATCTTGCAGTCAAAGATCGCCTCTCCTTCGCAGATGAAACCGCACTGATGGAATACCTCGGCGTAACACCCGGTAGCGTAAGCCCTCTGGCTCTTATCAATGCAAAACCCGGCGCACTCCGCTTTATTCTGGATGAAGGTATTTTGGCTCACACAGAGGTTTTGCCCCACCCTCTCATCAATACACAAACAACCGCACTCACGGTTACTGACCTTTTACGCGCCACTCAAAGCTGGGGCCATACGGCAGAAATCCTTGACCTAAGCCTCTTCCCCCGCCCATAAAAGCTCATGATTCGCGGTATGTACAACTGGGCCATTAAAATGGCCAACACCAAGCGCGCCACATGGGCCATGTTCGGCGTAAGTTTCACCGAAAGCTCGTTCTTCCCCGTTCCACCGGATGTGATGCTGGTACCAATGGTCCTGGCAAACCCGAAAAAGGCTTGGTATTTCGCAGGTATCTGTACCCTCGCCAGTGTTTTGGGCGGCTTGCTCGGCTACGCGATCGGTTCGGTATTCTACGAGACCATCGGCAAAGCCATCATCAGCTTCTATCATATGGAAGCGAAGGCCGAAGAATTCCGCCTTCTCTACGGCCAATACGGCGCAGAGATCATTCTGCTGAAGGGGCTCACCCCCATTCCCTACAAACTGGTCACCATCGCCTCCGGCCTCGCAGCCTACCCAATCCTCCCCTTCATCATCCTCTCGGCCATCACTCGCGGAGCACGCTTCTTCATCATTGCAGGCCTCTTGCGTTGGAAAGGTGAAGAAGCCCGCATCTTTATCGAAAAACACCTCGAGCGCCTTACAATCGCCTTCTTGGTGCTGATCGTGCTTGGCTTCGTGGCATTCTTCTATATTGGTTAATATAAAGGGGGCGAGAATTCGCTTGAATCCGCCCCCTACCCATGCCATAAACCGCACCGGTAGGGGAGTGGCTCAACGGTAGAGTAGTGGTCTCCAAAACCATTGGTTGCAGGTTCAAATCCTGTCTCCCCTGCCAGAGTTTTCTCACTTTAAATCACATACATCGCCAATTATTTAATAAGCTTAACCGGCTAAGTCTGTCATATATGCGTCCTACATCCAACCTGAGGTTGTATGTCCGCGGGATCTACAATTTTTATTAAATAACAAAAACTTAAACAATACATAAATCACACACATGTAAGCTAAACACATATTTTTAGCTTCCACCCTACTTTACGAACGAAATAACTTAGCTCTATATGGGGGCAATAATAAAACAGGTGTGCCATGTTCAAACGCTCCACTCCCAACACAATGTTGGGTTTCACAATCTGCAACAAAGCCCTTCTCGACGCAGTGGATAAAAGCCAGGCCGTCATTCATTTCAGCATGGACGGCAAGATCATCTGGGCGAACGAAAATTTCCTCGCCGCTGTAGGCTACAGCCTCGAAGAGATCGTGGGCAAACACCACAGTATGTTCGTCGAACCGGCCTACGCCAAATCCCCCGAATATTCCGAGTTCTGGGCCTCTCTCAATAAGGGGGAGTTCCAATCCAACCAGTTCCGCCGCGTCGGCAAGGGCGGACGCGAGGTTTGGATCCAAGCGATCTACAACCCCATCTTCGATAAAAGCGGCAAACCTTATAAAGTCATCAAGATCGCGACGGATATTACGGTTCAAACGCAAAAGATGTCCGAAGCCCTTAACCGCACCCAAGCCGTTATCCACTTCAATCTCGATGGTACGATTTTAGACGCCAACCATAACTTCCTCAATTGCACCGGCTACCGGCTGGAAGAAATCGTCGGCAAACACCACAGCATGTTTGTTCTCCCCGAATACGCAGCAAGCCCGGAATACAAAGCTTTCTGGAAGTCCCTCGCCCAAGGCGAATTCCAAGCGGGCAAGTTCGAACGCATCGGCAAATACGGCAAGCACATTTGGCTGCAAGCCTCCTACAACCCCTATTTTAACTCCGAGGGCAAACCCTACAAGGTCGTTAAATACGCCACCGACATCACCGAGCAAGTCGACCTCGCAAAGGAAACCAGCAACGCCGTCCACATCGTCAGCAAAGCCACGGGAGAAATGACAACCTCGATCCACGAGATCTCCCGCAGCATGACAGGCACGAAGGAATCTGTTCGCGAAATGTCCGACAAGACCGAAGTTGTCGGCCAATCCGTGCACAAGCTCGTAGGCGCCGCCGACTCCATGAGCACCATCGTTACTCTCATCGAAGACATTTCCAACCAGATTAACCTCCTGGCCCTTAACGCAGCGATCGAAGCGGCGCGTGCCGGCGATGCAGGCCGCGGCTTCTCCGTAGTGGCGGATGAAGTTAAAAAACTCGCATCCCAAACAGGCCGATCCACCGCAGAGATATCAGAAAAAATTAAAGAAATTCAGAACATTTCTACAAATGTTTCCGAAACTCTTTCCCATATCCAATCGCTGGCGAGTGTGGTCTCGCAAGACACAAACAGCATTGCCGCAGCAACCGAAGAACAATCCGCCGTTATCACCGATATCTCCAATAACATGCAAAAACTGAACGCTCTCACAACCTCACACGGCAACTAATGGCCCGTAAATCTTACAAAAGCCCCCAAATGGGGGCTAAATGCTTGCCTTACAGTGATGTCATGGCTATAAAAAACCCGAAGTATTTATAGCGCAAAGGGAAAAACGCCTCATGACAACTCCTCGCAATCTGACAATGATCGGTACCGGCTACGTCGGTCTGGTGAGCGGCACCTGCTTCGCCGAACTGGGTTTTAACGTAACCTGCGTCGACGTCGACCAATCCAAGATCGATAACCTCAAGAACAGCGGTATCATTCCTATTTATGAACCGGGTCTGGAAGAAATGGTACGCCGCAACGCAAAAGCCGGCCGCCTGCACTTCACGACCGACCTCGCTTCAGTAGTACCGGATTCCGACGCCATCTTCATCGCAGTCGGCACCCCGCAAGACGAAGACGGCTCCGCCGACCTGCAATACGTTCAGGCCGCCGCAGCCCAGATCGCCCCTCACCTCAAGGGCTATACCGTGATCGTCAACAAAAGCACCGTTCCCGTTGGCACTGGCGCCCTTGTAGAAGATCTCATTCGCAAGACCAACCCGACAGCCGAATTCGATGTCACCAGCAACCCGGAATTCCTGCGCGAAGGCGAAGCCGTAGCCGACTTCATTAAGCCCGACCGCGTGGTAGTCGGTGTCGAAACCGAGCGCGCTGCCGCTGCCATGGCCGCCATTTACAAACCACAAACCGACCAAGGCGCCCCCCTGCACATCACGAACCGTGCCAGCTCTGAACTGATCAAGTACGCCGCTAACGCCTTCCTCGCCACCAAGATCACCTTTGTGAACGAGCTGATCGCCCTGTGCGACAAGGTCGGCGCCGATATCCTCTCCGTTTCGCGCGGTATGGGTATGGATAGCCGCATTGCCCCCCGCTTCCTGCAACCGGGCCCGGGCTATGGCGGCAGCTGCTTCCCGAAAGACACCAATGCGTTGGCCAAAACCGCCCGCGACCATGGTGTACGCCTGAACTTGGTAGAAGAGACCATCACTACCAACCAGCAGATCAAAGAACAAATGGCCACCAACATCGCCAGCATCATGGGCGACGTAAAGGGCAAAACCATCGCCGTACTCGGCCTTGCCTTCAAAGCCAATACCGATGATATGCGCGATGCCTCCTCGCTCACTATCCTGCCCAAGCTGCAAAGCCTCGGGGCCACTGTGGTCGCTTACGACCCAGCCGCCATGCCGCGCGCCAAACAACTGATGCCCAACATCACATATGCAAACAGCTCGGAAGAAGCGATCAAGGGTGCCGATGCCACTGTCATTCTCACCGAATGGGCCGACTTCCGCACGCTCGATCTCAATACACTGAAGTCCGCTCAGGCCAAGCCGGTCCTTATCGACCTGCGCAACCTGTTCACCCGTGCCGAAGCCAATTCGGCAGGCCTCGAGTACCACGCTCTCGGCCGTCCGCGCTAAGCGATCACAGCGATCTAAAAAGGAGGCCCATGCCTCCTTTTTTATGTCCTTTTCAATACGATAACGTTCACGTTCACTTGCACAATAAAGTATCAATCTTGTCACTCATGTCGCATCGCTCGAGCGAAACATAAACGGCAGAAGTGGCTTATGCTTACGTAGTTTGGTTGTTGTAATTTTATATTTACAACTATAAGTTGTATCACTATCATTTATCACATCAGCGCCCCACACCCTGACAAGTCAAAATCAAAGGCGGGCTGATACGATTACATATAAAACCATAATAAACCGAAAGGCTCCCGCCATGACACCATCAACAACACCAGAGATCCCATTCGCCCCCCTCGCCCCGCGCAATCGCCGCAGCAGCACCATCGCGACCGAACTCCGCCGTCTTATCAGTAGCGGACAACTCAAACCCGGCGATCAACTCCC
Source organism: Pseudomonas fluorescens (assembly GCA_003241595.1). Classification (GTDB taxonomy): domain Bacteria; phylum Pseudomonadota; class Alphaproteobacteria; order UBA2136; family UBA6156; genus UBA6156. Next base: position 3,790 of record QFOU01000028.1, on the reverse strand, counting down.
TACCGAAGCCACACTTTGCCGCCAGTTCGGCGTCAGCCGCACCACATTACGGGAAGCTATTCAAATGCTTCGCACCTCGGGCCTGTTAGATGTCACTCCAGGCCGCGGAAGCTTCATCCGCACTCCCGATCTTTCACAACTGCTGGCCGACCTTGCTCTCACCGCTCCGGCCATGCGCTGCGGCACAGCCGATATCTCGCACCTGCGCGCTTTGCTCCAACGCGATATCCTCACCCGCCTCACTCGCCTGCAACCGTCCCAACGCGGAGAACTGCACCGCTTTACGCTCAACCGGAATGCCACCGCGACCGAAAACGCAGAAACCGAAGCGGGCTGGCATCTCCACATGGCGCGCCTAAGCGGAAGTTCCCTCTGCCACCTTATGTTGCAAACGCTGCTGGCCCTGGAAAACCAACAACGACTCACGCGCTTTAGCAATCCGGATGAAGTGATGCGTACCATCCAGATACAAATGCGCATCAATGCTGCGCTGGTCGATGGCGACTTCGCATTAGCCGAGCGTGTGCTGGTGCAATACATCAATCCAACCGCCCAAATGACGACAATGCAAACCTCATCGTCGCAAGCACAGCCGGGTGTGCCAAATTACGCAGCATAAACCCTATAGCCCTAACGCAGCGGAGAGAGCCAAAAATCAAGGCTCTCTCCGCTGATTCAATAGCCTAAAAACATTGCCACCACCGGTTCATGCCGCTACATTCGGGCAATGTTCATGTTCCTTACGCTTCTGGGCGGCCTTACCTTTCTAGCCCTTGGCGCCAACGCACTTCTTCGCGGAACCGTCGGTCTCGCACATATTGTCGGCCTGCCCCAATTCCTTATTGGCCTTATGATTGTCGCGTTTGGCTCCAGCACTCCCCAACTCTTCACCGCCGTGCAGGCAACTATCTCCGAAACGCCAATTCTGGCATTGGGTGCGGTGGTCGGCGCAAGCATCTTTAATATCTTTGTAACTCTTGGCGTTGTCGCTTTAAGTGGGGGTGCAGTTCACCTTAACTTCCGCGTCTGGATCCGCGGCAGCCTCGCTCTGGCCCTGATCGCAACCGGTATGGCTGGCGCACTTTACTTCTTCGCACATAATGTCCAGCCTATTCCTAAGTGGCTGGGCTTCCTGTCTATCGCTGGCCTCGCGGCATATGTGGCAGCCGCCTATGCTTACGATCATAAAAACCCCATCAATCTGCCCCTTCTCAAAGAAGCCCGAAAACTACCCCCCGTTGCGCACATCGCCCTTTTCATCGCAGGCCTTTTAGGGCTCATCCTTGGCGCCAATTTGCTGGTCGATGTCGCAAAGCAACTCACACTGACCCGCGGCTTTAACGCGCCCTTCCTCGGCTTGTCCGTGTTGGCAGTGGGCACAGCCCTGCCCCAGCTCATCGCCTCGTTCGTGGCCTATCAAGACAAACAACACTCCCTGCTCATGAACAACCTCATCGGCAATACCATCTTCAATATTCTAGGCATCTGCGGCCTCTTGTTTGCCACCAGCTCCATTCTGCTTGTCAAAAACGGCATGATCCTGACCAGCTTCATGGTCCTCGCGGTGGCCACCGTGTTCTTCCTTATCTTTACGCATCCCTCAATGCGCCGCTTCAAACGCGCCGAAGCCATCCTCTTCATCTTGGCTTACACAACGTACATCGGTTATCTCATCCATAGCCTCTAATCACAAAAACGGCCCCATAGGGCCGTTTTCAATGCACACTTAGTCGAACATATCGAAGATAGACTTCATCTTGCTCTTCTTACCGTACTTTTTGTGGTGATAACTCTCATAGTCATCATCACGATAATGGCTCGGGTAAGGCTTGTGCGGAGCCTGCTGACGATATTCGGCATAATGCACGCGCTCTTCGGCAGCAGCACTCTGCACCGCCGATAACAGCTTCTCCAGCTCCCCTCGATCAAGCCATACACCCCCACTGACCGGACAACGGTCGATCTCGATCCCATCGCGCTTGATCTGCTGCATCGGGGTTTCCCCATCTATCGGACTCACCAACAAAGGCATACGTCTTACTCCTCTTGTTATCATGTAAGGGGGATGCTTCCACCCCCTCCCCACTGGGTCAACCCTAACCGGACAAGCCCGTTCCCCGAAAACGACATTTCAATCTCTTAACTACTGCCTCCCAACACAGCAGCCAAGCGTTTCCCTCCTCTATCCTTTTTCCTCCATCCTCTTTAGTATATACAGTATGCAAAAACACATCACTTACGGCCTACTCGCCCTCGCCAGCATTCTCACCTCACTTCCTCTCTTGATGGAGGCCGGCGCAACCGTGCCCGTATATGTGACTGTAAGCCTGCTCATTGCGGGCTCGGTTTATCTGTTCACAAGCAGCAACCTGTTAAGCGGCTGGATGCAAACGGCATGGCCACTGCCCACTTTGATTATCTCCCAGATTCTCTTGGTGCCCGCCAATTCACTGGCAATTACCGCTCTCCTCTTCTTACTGATCAGCCTCTGCGCCAGCACTTATACACTTCGCTTTGTGAATATCCCCTGGCTGCAAATTAACCGCCTCAATCTTGTGACCTTCACAAGCCTCACAATGTGGCCCGGTCTCCATTCCTTCCCCTCCCTTTATCCGGCAGCGGGTCTCCTCACGCTCAGCCTCATGCTCTTATTCTCCCAGCACCGCATTGCGATGCCGGAACTCGCGGCACGCATCTTCCTGCTCGGCCTCACATCCGTAGCGCACCCCGTCATGGCTGTCTTACCGCTGTTGACAGGCTTTACACTGTTCTCGGTCTGGCCCAAACGCGCACTCATTACCGCCATCGCCGGAACAGCCCTCACCATAGCCCTTTACAGCTACTTCCCATCCGCATGGCTCCTGCTCACCTACCAAAATATCATAGAGTCCTTTAACACCGGCACAGACAGCCTCGCCGCCCTCGCCCTCCTCACCATCGTCATCGTTCAATCCATCTACCACTGGCGCTGGTGGCCCCCTGTCCAACACGCGGCCTGGATCCTCGGAACCCTCCTCTTCATCCTCACCCTCTCCGGCTTCAGCGAATACGTCTCCACCGCCCTCGCCCTGCCGCTCATAACATTCACGCTCCTCCGCCCCACCTACAAACACCGCTAATAAAAAAAGATCGGGTGCCGTAGCACCCGATCCCATTCCTTCAAGACTTTGTCACGCCCGTATGACCGCGGCGGCTGGCACAGGCATAACGCCAACTTAAAAGGTAAAAAAGCCCGGCACCGTAGTGCCGAGCTAGTCGAACCGAGACCACCGGAACTTGACGTCAATCCACCTTCCTCACGGTTCATCACCATGACATCCCCTCTCAAAGGGGTGGCTTATGTTCGTTGAGGGATAGACCCTACATCTCACGACACGAACCGACGACAGTCCAAATCTCAAGCTCTATTCAAACGCGAAAAGATGATCCTTTGTGTAAAGAAGTCATATCAAAACACTGATAAATAGTCAATTCAGATTAAATAATTTCATCAAATCACGCCACATCCGCCGCACATATGTAAACCTGAATATATCTTCAACGCCACGCCGAAACGCCTTCTTTTCAAAGCGCACAGGGCCATTTCCAGTCGTTCCACCCATAGTCTGGCTCCTTGAAACGGGTAAAATGCTTCATTTACAGCATCAACATACCATCACAACACCATGTATAAAAACAAAAAAGCCACCTTGCGGTGGCTAAGTTCCTTAAAAACTCAATAGGCAAGATACAGACTGTCTAGAACATTTAACGAGGTCCAACCAGCATCCTTAGAAAGGAGGTGATCCAG
>QFOU01000027.1 GCA_003241595.1 Pseudomonas fluorescens | reverse complement strand
TCGTCTGTCTGGTACTTATAAAACCGCAATGAACAACACCATTTCACTAGATGGTTGCTTTGCGTTGATTGAGTTTGGCGGCAACATTTCCACCGAGCGTGCTACCGGCAAAGCTGTGCGTATGACCTGCGTCTATCCCGATGGTGGTGCGGCTACCTATAGCCTGTCCAGCTACGTAGTGGATGCTGAGGATGGTATTATTGGCGTCCCCGGTGTGCTGTACGAAGGTGACCCAACCCGTATCGCTGCGGCGATGATGGCGGAATTTGCGGCCGGTGTGGCGCAGATTGTTCAGGAGAACCAGAACACCACCACGGTGAGCGATGAAGGTACCGAGCGCACCACTGTAACCGGCGACCAAGCCAAGGCCCAGATCTTCGGCGGTGTTGGCAAGAGCATGTCCTCCCTCAGCACTTATCTGCAAGAGCGTGTGAACCGTGTGCAGTCCTTCATCCGTCTGGATGCAACGCGCGAAATTAACCTTGTGATCCTGAATGGTACCGAATTGCGCAAGGAAGGTGACGTCTGGAGCGCTCTCTTCGATGGTAATAGCGACAGTGGTATCCCGCCATCCCAGCTTCCTGCCGCCGCGCAGCAGCAACAACAGCAGCAACAGCAATAAGGAGAATCCGTAAGATGATGCAGGCTTCTTTCCGCAAAACCTCGATGTTGGCGATTCTCAGCGTTCCTGTGATGCTGGCAGGGTGTAAATATTACGGTAGCGCACTTCCGCCGGAATACCCGATGAGCATGGAAGATGCGCTGTCGGTTGCCAACAGCCAGCGTGGTGCATCGGGCGGTAGCCAGCGCCCCGTAGTGCGTCAGCCCACCCGTCCGCGCGTCGAGCGTCCCAGCTATCTGCCGGAAAAGGAAATGGCCCTGGTCACTCCACCCAAAACCTTGCTGGTCTGGACCTATCCCCATATTACCGACGATAACACCCGTGTATTCGGCAATTGGAGCACCATCTTCCTGACCGACCGCTACGAGTGGGCACGCCCGAATAACGAGCTTCCTGCCAATGAGGATGATGCCGGTACTGCCGCAGGTCGCCCCAATCTCGGTATGGCTCAGCCGGATCCCGTCCAACCGTAAGATGGAGGGGGCAGGCGGCTGGTTGCCGCCTGCGGTCGTTTAAAAAGAAACATAAGAACCGAAACAGGTCAGATGCTACACAAGAATACATATACGCCACCTCGGCCCTACCAGTTGGCCGAGCAACTGCCGTATTTTGAATTTGATAATGACCCTTCATCCCAGTTTTACCGGATGCACCTGCTCAAGGATGGCGGTATCGGTATCTGCTGGAAATGCCCGGTTCCGGCGAGTTATTCCTACGACAATGGCTATTCCGATACGGTGAATGAGTTGCGCACCTTTCTGGAGGGGATTCCCGCCGAATACGAAGCGCAGATCGTTATCACGTCCCATAACAACCTGGTAAAACCGCTGCAAAACTATCTGGAAGCCACTCCGGATTCCGAGCGTGCACGCCTGTTGCGGCAGTCCCGTGCCGAAAAGATCCGCGACTCCGGAATCCGTGGCTACGCCACATCCGAACGTGGATTTACGCGCCTGCGCGAGTCCTACATGATCGTTACGATGCGCAGTCTGGAGACGGTTGAACGGTTTGGTCTTCTCAAATCCGCTACGGAGATCGTGTTCCAAGCCTTTGCCATCATGTTCCAGGCGCTCGGCATGGACTTCAGCAAAATGGCAGGCAGCTTTGTAAACGATCTCGTCAAAACCGCCATGATCGAATTCCGCGAAACGGTGCTGTCCGCCGAAAGTACGCTCAACGGCCTGTTTGAGATGCACCGCATGTCGCTGGAAGAACTGAAAGAGCACTACTGGACGGCATACGCACCGAGCTATAAGGATCCTGTTCAGCGCATTACGATCGACCCGCTACGTCCCTTCGATGAGCAGGTGTTTCCGCTCCCGATCGAGAACGATTTCGATATCGTAAAGATCGGTAACGATTACCATGGCACGGTCATGCTCGCCATGATGCCAGATAGCGTGGTGGCTGATTATCTGGGTCTTATTCGCCGTACCCTCAATGGGCAGACCACGTTTTTCTGTAATTTTACATCGGTCAGTCAAACCGCCGAGAAGGTGAAGCTGACCCTTTCCGCGCAAATGCGCAAACGCATCGCCAGTGCCTTCAATAAGGAAGAAGCCGCGCTGTACGAGCAAGAGTCGTCCGAAGTCAAAACGCGTATGTTCAGCGGTCGCAAGATCGTCCGTGCTATGGTGGGGATCATCATTCATGGCCACAGCCGCCAAGAGGTGGAAGACAGCATGCTGCGCATCGCGTCGCAGTACAAAAAGATATCGGTTGTGCCCGATATTGAAAAATCCATGGCCCTTCAGGCATTCGCCTACTCCTGGCCGCTCACATGGCGTAATAAGTTCTCAGTACCCTTTGCCCGTACTCGGCGGGTGATGAGCGATGACATTTGTGACCTGCTGCCAATTCACGGTCACTGGGGTGGCCACGGACGTCCCTATACCCGCCATGAAAAGCAGACGCCTCAGGCACTCTACGTCAACCGTGACGGCGAGATTTCATTCTTCGACCATACCAGTCCCGATTTTATGAACTGGCACTATGCCATCACCGGTACTTCGGGCTCAGGGAAAAGCTTTGCCGTGACCGACCTTGTGCTCCAGCTCTTCAGCTCGGGGATTGAAAAGCAATACCTCATGACCATCAAGGACGACTACGACCGCTTTGGCGAAACGATGGGAAAACTCATCATTATCGACCTCGACCGCAAGGACGTCTGCATCAATCCCTTCACAGGCGAAATCTCCAAACACCGCCTCCAGCAGTGGACAACCACGGTGGAACTGATGATCGCCAAGGGCGATTACCAGATCACGCGTGTTGAGCAGCGCCTGATCGAACAAGTGGTTCAATATGCCTACGATATCGTGCCGCCCGATGATGTGTTGCGTCCCACATGGATCCAGCAGGCGTACCTCAAATTCCCGTATTCCGATGAGGAGAGCCGCCAGGCCGGTATGACCATGGCGCGTGAAATTGGTTCGTATTGCGAGAATGGTATCTACGGCCACTTGTTCGACAAGGCGCCCAGCTTTACCGAGCACGACAAGCTCGTGGTCTTCAACTTGCAGAACGTGCTGAACGAAAAGATTTCCGACGTTATCATCAATGCGTTGTTCACCATGATCGACAACGTGATGTACCTCGGTAACCGTGGGGAGAAGAAGCACCTGCTGGTCGACGAGATGGTGAGCATGATCTCCGCCAAGGGTGGTGCTTCGGTAGCCAATCAGCTTAAGCGCGCGTTCCGTACCTATCGCTCGCTCAACTGCATGTGCGGTATCGCCTCGCAGAACGAGGAAGATCTTTCTACCGAGGTCGGTCAGGCAATTATTGGTAACATTACCAAGCGTATGATCCTCAAGCCACGCCGTGAAATGATTCCCAGCCTGATGGAGTCGCTGGGGCTGCGCGCCGAGCGCCACCAAAGTAACATCGCGACACTCGATACGCGGCCGGGCTTCTACAGCGAGTTCTATCTCATGTCGCCCCACGGTGAGGTTGTCTGTCGCCTGATCGCGGATAAACTCACGTACGCACTCGCAACCACTACGCCGGACGACGTAGCGGAGATTAAGCGCCTGCGTGAAGAAATGAAAACCGACTGGTGGCATGCCACGGTCGCATTTGCTGAGAAATATCCGCATGGCGTACGTGCCGCTCGTGCTGCGGCGCGCGCGCGCGGTATTGGTTAATCATTTCGCACAGCGAGACGTAACGAAATTGGCCGAAAATCCACAACCCTGCTGCCATTCGCACCACTTGTGATGCGCTTACTCTAGCATCGCGGCGTAAGCCCAGTTAGATTAACGCAAAGCAAATCGTAAAAACCATGGCTCTGCGTCGCGTTCTACCCTCTCGTTCCGCTCCGGATAAAACGCCGGAAAGCGCAGTTGCGCCGGTAGCTAAGCCCAAGGATATTCCTGCGCCCAAGCCTGTGGAAAGCGCGCCTGAGGTTTCTGTTCCAGTTGCACCCGCATGGGATGCATCGGCAATTGCTGCCGCCGCGTCTGCCTTTAGCGATTTACCAACCCCTAAGGCGGAAACTCGGCCCGAATCGCAGCCAGAGCCAGTTCCGGCTGCGCCCGAACCAGCCTTTTCGGCTCCTGCGTGGGATGCGCCAGCCGCTATTGCTCAAGAAATGCCAGCGACCGAACCTGTAGAAGTGTCTGCGCCCGTCCGCAGTCTCGAAGACAGTTTTGCCAAGCCGGCGCAAGTTCTTCCTGAGGCTGATGCTGCAACTTTTGTTGCTCCGGCGTGGGACGCGCCCTCTAGCGATACGTTCGTAGCGCCAGCGTGGGATGCTCCGGCGGAACCGGCAAGTGTGCCTGTGGTTGCTGAGGCGGCAGCTGAGCCTGCTCCTGTGGTGGAAACGCCTGTTGCGGAGGTGTCTGTTGAAGTTCCGGCTGTAGCCGCGGCACCTATGCCGCAAGCCGAGCCGGTATCTCCGTTCTTGCCAGAACCTGAGCCTGCCGCCGTGTCGACCCCCAGTGTGGAAGAGCCGAAGCTGCAAGACGTTCAGTCACAGCCGGAAACTGTAAGTGAGCCAGTGGCCGTCGCTCAAACCCAGTCCACTGAAGAGGCTGTGCCCCAAGGTCCCACAACATTCGATTTCCAACCCTCGCGTCCGGATAACGCGCAGATCAAGCGACGCGTGCGTGAAAAACGCCCGCGCGATCTGTCCGCTATAGGGTCCGCCCCCGATGCCCAGGTCGAGCGTCCCAAGCCGATGACGGCATTCGCGCCCGCAGTGCCGGTGGATACCAAGCCGCTCGACCAGGTGGACGAATCGCTGATTGCAAGTGGTGTTCTCGCGCCACGTCCAGCCGACAGTCTGACCGGTGGTTTGCCGGTGGGCTTGGCCGAAAGCGAATCTCCGGCACCGCAATTCCAATCGACGTCATTTGCCGAGCCAGCGCCTGTAGTGCCTGTGCAACCGGCTGCTCCTGCTGTTCCTGAGATCGCGCCCGTACCCGAATTTGTTGCCCAGCCAGAGCCACAGCTGGCTGCTCCGGCGCCCGTCTTGCCCGAACCTCTGCCTGTGCCAGCACCTGCGGCGCCGGTTACCGAGCCGGTTTCGCTTGCTATCCCGACATTGCCCAGCGAACCAGCCCACCAGCCCACAAGCTATACGCTGTCCAGCACGCCGACCGTACAAGCTCCTGCAACCACGCCATTGTCGCAAACGCAGTCCGATCTGCCGTGGACGCAGCCTCAATCGTCTGCCGAATGGGATATTGGTGCGCCGGAAACCGCAGCCTGGGGCTCGGGGATGGTCGAAGAAGCGGCGCCCGCAAGCCACATGCCGCCTCCGGCTTCCGATTTGTATAAGCCGATCTCCGCTCAGCCGGGGTTGCCGCAGCCCCCCAGCTTGCCACCGCGCACCATGGCCACTTTTACGCCGGAGCTTCCCGGTCAAAAGGCGAAATCGAACGGTGTTCCCTGGGCGTTCGTCGCTGTTGGCGCGTTGGTCGTGATTGGTGCCGGGGCTTATTTCATGGGGGCGGGCGGTAGCGGTCGCGCGCAACAGCAATTGGCGAATATTACAAATCCCCAGCCTCAACAGGCTGCCGGTACCGATGGCCTGCTTCCGCCGCCGGTGGCCAATGGAGAAGGTTCCTCCTTCTTTGCCGCCGTGCCGCCTGCCAGCTCTGTAAGTTCGAATGCGGTGGTCAATTTTGCCGATGTGCCTGCCGATCAGGTGAATCAACCGATCGTCGCCACCGGTACCGAAGAGATGCCGGAAGATATGAGTCTGGGTGCTCAATTCATGAGCGAAGTCAGCAAAGCGCGCGCTCGCAAGGAAGGGCAGCCTGTCGACCCATCGGCAACGGCAACAGCGCCCGAGACTGCCGCGACGGGCGAATCGCCGGATCAGCTGCGCGCCAAGTTGCAAGAGGAAATGGCGGCCTACCGTAGTGCATTGGCCCAAAGCAGCAGTCCCGCCGATCTGAAGCCTGCCAACTTCCGCGCTAATCCGCAAAACCGCATGGAGGGTACTGCCGCGCCGGCCGAAACCGCGCAGGCCGCCGAGGGCAGCTTATTGCCGCCGCCCACAACCACTGCGGGTGGTGCCACCCCTCCGGCCGAACTTTATACCAATAATCCCAAAAACCTGCCTGTGGTCGCCGAGCCGCTCGCAAATGCACCGTCACGCGTACGCACGTTGGCCGATTTCCCCGATATCGAGCCTTACATGCCGGAGCGCGAAAAGGTCGAGATTCCCAAGAATCTTAAACCCAAAATGGCCGCAACCGATTTCCCCGCGCTTGAAGTTCTCAGCTTTGTTCCGGGCAAAGGCATCGTCGCCTTTGCCGACGGCCGCGAAGGCGTTCTGCTGATCGGTGAAAGCCTGAATGGCTGGGAGCTGGTGGGCGTAAGCGCCGATAACGCCGAGTTCAAGGCAGGTCAGAAGAACCATCAGGTCACCGCCGAAAACTAAACAATGTCGGCAGGCCGGCTGGCTTGCAACCACCCTGAAACACGGGTAACATCGACTAACTATCGAAACACCGAAAGGCAGAGCCACATGAATATCGTCGACATTCAAACAATCCGTAAAATTGGTGAGGAATTTGGCTGGACCGAGCGCCAGCTGGAATTGGCATTGGCCAATGCTATCCGCTTGTCCTATGTCGACCGCGGCATGCTGGTGGAAGTCGATGTGAACCTCGAGCTGGCCGCGATCACCGTTCGCCGCCGTTCAGGTTACGGTGAGCACGGTGTCTGGATCGACATCAACAATCCTATTCTGCCGTCCACCAAGCAACTGATCGGCACAATGGAGTTGATGCAGTGGGGCGATGGCGCACCGGGCCGTATTCTGGAGGCCGAAGTGGCCGGCTACCGCGATGGCGGTATCATCTACCGCGTGCCGGATGATAAGTTCGTCTTTATTCCCGAGAACCTGATCTCGGTAATGGACTTCCACGAAAAACCGACCGTAGGGAGCAAACAGGTCATTACTATGTGCGCGAGTGTGGATCAAACGTCCAAAATGCGTGTAGCCACCCGTCGCGGTAAGGAATTCGTGGCCGCGGTCACCGAGGAATATTACCCCGACTGTATCTCCGGTATCTGGATGGGCGCTTCCAACTCATGGGCTGTTATTCGTATGAAGCCGGAGCACATGTCGGCGTGGTTGGAAAAAGACGGTATCAACGTCAAGCACCTGCAAACCGTACTGGGTTTGCGCCGTATTACGCTGATTCCCGATGGCAAGGGGGAGTCCGAGCAGGAGAAGCGCGACAACGAGCTGAAACACTTCATTAACAATGCCTGGAAGGCTTGTAAGATTGCCCAGCTGGATGAAAAGAAGATCGTGCTCCATATGCCATTGGAAGCGCCCGATGCCCGCAAGCTCCGCACCTTCCAGTCGATGCTGCAAAAGATCGCTCCCGAGCGCGAGCAGGTCATTCTTTAAGCGTACGTCTGCGGAGAGCCTCAAGGCGCCTAAAATTCAGGCGCGCACACAGCATAAAACTGTGCTAAACAAGCCGTTATGGAAGTAACGGCCGCACCTGCTGCACCCCTCAATATTTGGGTAATTTGCCAATATTACCGACCGGAGCCGGGCGCTCCCTCGACGCGTTTGTCGGGTTTGGCACGCAGCTGGAAGGAGATGGGTGCAAATCCCATCATCTTTACCGGTATTCCCAATCATCCGGATGGTGTGGTTCAACCGGGATACGTCGGAAAACCGGCGTACATGCAGGAAGAGATCGAAGGCATTCAGGTGCGCCGCCACTGGTTATACGTGGCTCCCAATAAAGGCAAATTTCCTCGTCTTTTCAATATGCTCAGCTTTGCGGTCAGTGTCCTCCGCGCCAATTGGAGCAGTCCGCAAAATCAAGGGGTTGCGAAACCCGATGTCATTATCGCGTCCTCGCCGAGTTTCTTCTGCGTCTTCTCCGCATGGCTGTTAGCCCGTCGCCATAAAGCGAAATTTATCTTCGAGGTCCGCGACTTGTGGCCTTCGATCTTTGTTCAAATGGGCATTATGCGTCCGGGTCTCGTCTATAACTTTTTTGAGAAATTGGAGATGTTTCTCTATCGCCGGGCCGATGCGATTGTAACGGTAACCCGCAGTTTTGTAAGGCAAATCGTCAGCCGAGGTATCGCGCCGGAAAAATTCACCACCATCTTTAATGGCGTCAGCGATGCCGACTATCTCGCGGCCATCAAGCCGCGCCAAAACGGTGGTACCGCCCAACTCCGTGCCCAGCTGGGCATCAGCCCGCTGACCAAGATCGTGCTGTACATCGGTAACCATGGTGAGGCTCAGGCGCTCTCTCAGGTTATTGATGCCGCACGTATCATGGTTAAACGTACCGATGTGACGTTCCTGTTCGTAGGGCAGGGAGCCGATAAGCCCAAACTGCAGGAATATGCTCGCGGTGTCCCCAACGTTCAGTTCCTGCCGCCCGTAGAGCCGTCTCAGGTCTGGCCCTACTACTGCATGGCCGATATAAATATTGTGTGCCTTAAGAATATCTCCGATTTCGAGATGTTCATTCCCAGCAAGATGTTCGAGATCATGGCGTCTGAGAGCTGTGCCGTCGCAGGCTTGCAGGGTGAGGGGGCCGAGATCATGACTGAATCCGGTTGTGCCATGGTCGTGGGATCCGAAGACCCCGAGCAGATGGCAGAAGCAATTACGACACTTCTGGATGACCCCGAACGGCGTGAAATCATGGCCAAAGCAGGTCGCAGCTACGTGGCGCGTAATTTCTTGCACAGCCAGTTGGCGCGCAATTACCTTAACCTCATGTATCGTCTCACGGGCCGTATATAGGCGTTTTTACAATGCAGACGATCGCCTTAATGAATGAAACCCGTACCACGGCCCTTTGTGTGCTGATTGGTCTTGTAGGCTTCCTTGTCTACTACTTCTCACCCAAGGTGGTGGAATACTGCCGCCGTATGGGGCTTGTATCCCAGGTTACAGCCCGTTCCAGCCATACTGTACCAACTCCCCACGGGGGTGGTCTTATCCTGCCGTTGGTCGTGGTGCCGGTGGGGTTGCTCATGTCATGGCTCTGGCCGTTGCCGTTCAAGGGTTATCTAACGGTACTGCTGCTGGGCAGCTTGGTGGTTGCCTATGTAAGCTGGCTGGATGACCGTCACGAGCTTTCGCCCAAACTGCGCCTGATCATTCACTTCCTTGCGGTGACAGTCACCTTATTCCTTCTTCCACCACTCTTCGATTTCCTGCCCTTGGGTCTGGAGAAGATCCTCTTGATGGTGGGCTGGGCCTGGTTCATCAATCTGTACAATTTTATGGATGGCGCTGATGGCCTTGCCACTTCTGAAGCAATTGCGTTGAGCTTGGGTCTCGCGTTACTGGTACCTGCATTCGCACCGTTGGCGTTGATGATCGCAATTGCCTGTACGGGATTCCTTCGTGTAAACGGCCCCCCTGCACGTGTATTTATGGGCGATGTCGGTGCCACGTGGCTTGGCTTTATTCTGGCGGGATTATTCCTGATTGCGGTGGTCGACGACACAATCAACGTAATCTGGCCATTGGCGACACTCCCTCTCGTATTTGCAGTCGATGCAACCAGTACTCTGATTCGTCGTATCTGGCAGGGGCATGCACCGTGGCAGCCGCATAAAACCTTCTGGTTCCACCGGTATATGGCGTTGGGACATACGCACTCCCAGCTTGTAGGTCACGTTGCGCTTGTGAATGTTATTTTGCTTTCAATCTCTATTTTAGCTTACGCCTACCATTGTCCCTGGTTAGCTTTTTTAAGCGGCATGCTGGCTATGGGATTGATTGCGTGGTATATCCGCCGTCGAGAAAAACGAGGATATACGCATGACTCAAAACACCGCAGTAAATCGTAAGGTTACAAAAGCAGTCATTCCGGCCGCTGGTTTGGGCACCCGCTTCCTGCCGGCTACCAAGGCTATGCCTAAGGAAATGCTGACCGTAGTGAATAAGCCGATTATTCAATATGCCATTGAAGAAGCTTACGACGCTGGTATTCGCGAATTCATTATCATTACCGGCCGCGGTAAAGTCGCTATGGAAAACCACTTCGACTATCCCTATGAACTCGCCGATACCCTCGCCAAAAAGGGTAAAATGGTCGAACTGAAGGTCGTAAGCTCCGTACTCCCCAGCGATGCGCGTATGTACTACACCCGCCAGGGTGAGCCGCTGGGTCTTGGTCACGCCGTATGGTGCGGCCATACCATTACCGGTAACGATCCATTTGCCGTACTGCTGCCGGACGATGTCATGTGCTGCAATAACGGCAACGGCCTCGCCGAAATGATCAAGATGTACGAAGAGACTGGCAAGAGTGTCGTGATGTGCGAGGAAGTCCCGCACGAGCGTACCTCCAGCTACGGTATTCTGGATATCGGGGGCAGCAAGCCGGAAGGCTCCCGCGTGAATGTGTCGAGCTTTGTGGAAAAGCCCAAGCCGGAAGAAGCCCCGAGCAACCTCGCAGTTGTAGGCCGCTATGTACTCAGCCCCGCGCACATGGCGCTGCTGGCCGAGACCAAGCCGGGCAAGGGGGGTGAAATTCAATTGACCGATGCCATGGCTGAAGTCGCCAAGACTGAAGGTTACAGTGGTTATATCTCTACGAATAAGCGCTTTGACTGCGGCGACAAGGTGGGCTTCCAAATGGCAAACCTTTACTTTGCCATGCAAGACCCTTACATTTCCGAGCGTCTGCGCCCGTTCATCAACGACATGGTTAAATCCGGGTCGTAACTATGCAAGGGGCAGCGAGACTGCCCCTTCTTAATGGAATGTTCATATATGTCATCTACTCCTCGTATTGCTTTGGTTACCGGTGCAGCTGGTTTTATCGGGGCCGCTGTCGCCGAGCGCTTGTTGACCGAGGGGTGGAAGGTCGTAGGGCTGGACAATATCAACGATTACTACACGCCCGTGCTGAAGGACGCGCGTCTCGCGCACTTGCACACCCATCCCGATGCGGAGGCCTTCAACTTCCACAAGATCTGTCTTACCGACCGTCAGGCGCTGATCGACCTGATGACCACCACCAAGCCAGCCGTCATCATCCATTTGGCCGCCCAGGCCGGTGTGCGCTACGGTCTGACGCATCAGGTGCCTTACCTCGAATCCAATCTCATCGGTCACTTCAACATGATGGCTGCCGCCAAAGCATTGGCCGACATGGGGGCGCCGGTCGAGCACTTCCTGTATGCCAGTAGTAGCAGTGTTTATGGCGCCAATGCCCAGCCGGGTATCGAGACCATGCCGTTTTCCGAATCCGACGACGTTTCTCGCCCCGTCAGCCTCTATGCCGCCACTAAACGTGCCGATGAAATGTTGACCCATGCCTGGTCGCACCAGTTCGGTATGCCTGCCACAGGTCTGCGTTTCTTTACGGTGTACGGCCCTTGGGGGCGCCCGGATATGACGCCGCTTATGTTCACCCGCAATATCATGGCGGGACAAAAAATCCCGCTGTTCAACCACGGCGATCTCTGGCGCGATTTCACTTACATCGATGATATCGTCGAAGCGATCATCCGCCTGATCCCCACGTTGCCGGAAGCCGCACCAACCCCGCATGCGATTTACAATCTTGGTAACCAAAGCCCCGTACAAATGCTCAACTTCGTGCAAACTTTGTCGCAGGTGCTGGGTAAGTCGGCCGATCTCGATCTACGCGAATGGCCAGCGACCGAAGTCTATAAAACCTTTGCGAATACCTCACGTCTGAAGAACGCTGTAGGCTGGGCGCCGCACACGGCATTAGAAGACGGCCTTGCCCGCCTGGCCGAGTGGTACAAATCCACGGGCGCACGCATTCTGGGAGACTGATCCGGAATGGCCACATCCACGGTAAAGCTTCCCCCTAAGGCGAAGCCTGACGAGATTCAGGCCGTTTTTCGTATATTTCGAGAAGCCTCGCCTGCGCCGCGCACCGAATTGCTTTATAATAACGGTTATCAGCTCCTCGTGGCCGTTGTTCTGTCTGCGCAGGCTACCGATAAATCCGTGAATCTCGCTACCGCCCCGCTGTTTGAAAAGATTCATACTCCGGCCGAGATGATGGCCTTGGGTGAAGAAGAGTTGCTCTCCTATATCCGATCGATCGGCCTGTTCCGTACTAAAGCGAAGAACGTGATTGCCCTGTCTCACATGTTGGTGGATCTCCATGGCGGCGAGGTGCCTCAAACCATGGACGAGCTGGTGGCCTTGCCGGGGGTTGGTCGTAAAACTGCGAACGTCGTGTTAAGCCAACTCTACGATCATATTACCATTGCGGTGGATACCCATGTCTATCGCGTCGCCCGCCGTCTTGGCATGTCACGCGGTACAACGCCGGATGCCGTAGAGGCCGACCTCATGCGTGTGATCCCTGCTGAATTCCAGCAACACGCCCACCATTGGCTGATTCTCCATGGTCGCTACATATGCCTGGCGCGTTCACCATTATGTGGACAGTGTCCTGTCGCAGCATTTTGTCACAGTCCCGAGAAGCGGATTGTTTAAATTTATATAAATCATACATTTAAAAGTTGATTGACACGTCGTCACGGCTTTGAGACGCTAATAAAAGATGATGCAGGGGGCATCATCGAGAACCCACCGCAAGGTGGCTTCAGCTTCCAGAGATGCTGCGGAACCTTTCCCCATGGGGTCCGTTGCTCTTACAGACCGTGTGGGATGGTCTTTATCTGCTTCCTGAAAGAAGCAGGCGGAAGATGAGGGTAAACAACAAGGCTTTGCACTGGTGTTTAGTGGTGTCGGGCTTTCTGAGAAGGGGGATACAATCATGATCGAATATGAAGACGTGGTGCGCAGCATCAATCAGGCGTATCGGCAGTGGCTGGTAGAGAATGATGGACCGGCGCGGGAGCAAGCAACCGAGCTGGGTCGGGCAATGGGTTTCAAACCCGAAGCTATCAACACCATGATTGACGAGTTCAGTCGCGGGCCACTGAAGGAATGGTCCGCGCAACAGTCGGGCATCTAGGCCGCAGCTCCCTTACACCGAAGCATACGGCAAGCTGAGAAACGGAGTTTTCGTAGCCGAAATGCCCGACCAGAAGGGGGAAACCGTCCGTATTACGGACGGTTTTTGCGTGTCGGGAGGGCTCTATTCGCCCCAGAACTTCTTAAGCTTGTTCATAAAGCCGGTTTCCGCGCGGCCGGGTTCCAACTGGCTGCGTAGCTCTTCAAGCACGGCCTTCTGCTTCTTATCCAGATGCGAAGGAATCGAAACCTTCAAGTGCGCGACAATATCGCCCTTGTCGCGGGGGCGACCCAAGGCCGGCATACCCAAACCGGGGAGACGCACGGTATCATCCGGCTGGCTGCCCGAGGGAATGCGCAGGGTGGTTTTGCCGCCATCCGGTGTCGGTATCGTCACTTCACTACCCAGTGCGGCATCAATCATGCTGATTGGCACCTCAAGGTGGAGATGCATGCCATCGCGACCAAACACAGGGTGGTTGGCAATGCTAATGAACACGAACAGGTCGCCCGCCGGTCCGCCATGTGTACCGGCTTCACCCTCACCTGCCAGACGCAGGCGGGTGCCGTCATCCACACCGGCAGGAATGGTAACCTGAAGCTTCTTGTTCTGACGCACACGGCCACTGCCATGGCAGTCCTTACATTTATCTTTGATGATCTGGCCGGTACCTTCACAGTCGGGGCAGGTGCGGCTCATCTGGAAGAAACCTTGGCGGAATGTGACATTCCCCGAACCTTTGCAAGTGCCGCAGGTCACGGGCTTGCTGCCGGCCTTGGCGCCGCTGCCTGAACAGGTCTCGCACATGATGGTGGTCGGGAATTTGAGATCGACCTTGGTACCTTCAAACGCGTCTTTCAGGCTCACTTCAAGGTTGTAACGCAAATCCGCGCCGCGGGCGACATGGCTGCGGCGGCTTTGCTGGCCGCCGCCACCAAACAGACCACCCATGAGGTCCTCAAAGATATCTTCAAAATTACCGCCGTCAAAACCGGCGTTCCCCCCGCCAAAGCCGCCGCCACCAAATCCACCACGACCCCCGCCACCTTGGGTAAAGGCATCATGGCCAAAACGGTCATATGCCGCGCGTTTCTGAGGATCCTTGAGAGTATCGTAGGCTTCGTTCACTTCCTTGAACTTAGCTTCCGCCTCTTTGTTGTTGGGGTTGCGGTCAGGGTGGAATTCCATTGCCTTCTTGCGATAAGCCGACTTTAAAGCCGATTCATCCGCATTGCGGGCAACACCAAGAATATCGTAAAAATCGCGAGCCATTGGCACTTTATAAATGCGAGTGACAGTATAGTCAACGTGGCAATCCTGCCGTTCGAATAAAACTCCGCCTACAGGCGGAGTTTATGCTGAAGTTAGTAGCGTACTACACGCAGTTCTTGCGGGTAGGGGCCCATCAGTCGGTAGCAATAGGCAGGCGCACCGGTAAAGCCGCAACGTGCATTGTTGGCTTGCTGCATTTTTTGATACTGCGCGTTGTCCCACTGACGTTGGGCATTCAATTTGGAGTACCAGTCGGAACGGTGGGGGGTGTTGATAGCAGTATTGGCGCCGGTATAGCCGGTGCTGGAATCGCGTCCGCCATATCCACGGGTGAAGTTGAAGCCGCTGTTACCGCTACGGTAACCCACATTGTAGTGGTAGGTGCGGGCCGGTGCCGAAGTGGTCGTCGGAGCGCTCGGGGTGTGGTGGTAATAACCCTCTGCAAATCCCTGCGAGGCACCCATAAGGCCGAGCATCACCAGCATGGCCATGCGGCCGGTGATCATGTTCAGTACGCGTTGCGCCATGGTTGTCATGGTCGTATCTCCTGTTGTTTTCCGCCGTAGCGGTAACTCGTTAAGACCTTTATGTGTGGGGAAGAGTATTCCACAAACACAAAGGGCTGCCACGCGGCAGCCCCCTGTTTTTAATTTTTATTGTTAGGCAGCTTTGCCGTCATCCTTATTAGAAGCACCCTCTTCACCGTCGCGGGTGTAGTCGGCATCCACACTTCCGTCGGAATTACCCTGACCGGAAGTACTGGAATCAGCCTCGGCCTTGGCCTGCGCTTCGTACATGGCCTTACCGAGTTCCATGCTGGCCTCGCTTAGTTTCTCTGTTTGGGACTCAAGTGCCGCTTTGTCAACCTCTTGGGCCGATAAAAGTTCCTGAGTGGCCTTGAGTTCGGCTTCGATCTTGGCTTTTACGTCCGCCGAAACTTTGTCGCCATGGTCTTTCAAGGCCTTTTCGGTGCTGTGCACAAGGGCTTCGGCGCT
>QFOU01000026.1 GCA_003241595.1 Pseudomonas fluorescens | reverse complement strand
AAAGCCCCGGAGATCACTCTCCGGGGCTTCTTCTATTCAAGCGTAGCCCAGTTCTTCCGGCACGCAGTGCCGTTGCCCCCGTACACGCGGCTATAAACCTTCATCCCTGTGCATTTCGGAGGGCCGACGTGTACAAGAAAGTACACGAGGTGCTCCGAAATATGCAGGGGGGAGGTTTTAGCCCGTGCCTTACTCGCTCTTGCCGTAAGCTTCTTGCAGCGGCTTAAAGGTATTGGCGAGCTTGCTCTCCTCCCAGGTCTCGTTGTTGACCGGGCTGACCGCACTCTCAAGGGTGCTGCTGGCCAGCATGGCGTCAAACGCTTCATCCCAGCTCCCGGTGGTAGAGGCCTTGGCATATTCAGTCGCACGCTGTTCAAAGAAGTTGGCGTGCTCGTCGGCGTTCAGCATCAGGTCCATCCACGGCAGCGGGTTTTTGTCGATGTTGTAGATCGGGTCAAGGTTCAGGCTGCGCAGACGACGGTCGGCGATAAAGCGGATGTAACCCTGTACGTCCTTGGCCACCATGCCCTCCACTGGCCCCATTTCAAACGCGAGGTCGATGAACTTGTCTTCCATGTCCACGATCTTGCGGCAGGCGTCGGTGATCTCATTCTTCAGCTTCTCGGTCCAGATCTGCGGGTTTTCCGAAATGAAGGTGTTGAACAGCTTGATCATGCTCTGCACGTGCAAGGTCTCGTCACGCACGCTCCAGGTGACGATCTGGCCCATGCCCTTCATCTTGTTGAAGCGCGGGAAGTTCATCAGCATGGCAAAGCTGGCGAACAGGCTCAAACCTTCGGTAAAGGCGGCAAAAATAGCCATGGCCACGGCAATGCTGTGGTCATCGTCCACGTTCACGCTGTGCAGGAAGTCGTATTTGTCCTTCATTTCGCCGTATTCCATGAAGGCAGAGTATTCCAGCTCGGGCATACCAATGGTGTCCAGCAGGTGGGAGTACGCGGCGATGTGCACGGTTTCCATGTTGGCAAAGCTGTTCATCATCATCAGCACTTCGGTGGGCTTGAACACCTGGGTGAAGTACTTGAGGTACGCACCGTTCACTTCCACGTCACTCTGGGTGAAGAAACGGAAGATCTGGGTCAGCAGGTTCTTTTCCGCGGCGTTCAGCTCGGTGGTCCATTGCTTCACGTCGTCGGCCATCGGTACTTCTTCCGGCAGCCAGTGGATGCGCTGTTGCATCAGCCACGCTTCATACGCCCACGGGTAGCCAAACGGCTTATAACCAATGCGTTCTTCCTTTAAACTTGGCATGTTTCGTCCTTCCTTTACATGTTGTTTGGCGGTGGCCTGCTGCGCCAGCTTGGTCGCTGCAGGCTCAAAATTGATGACACTTGCCGTCATGACGCCTTCTCCCTTGTTATACCGGTTTTTCCTTCCAAAAAACCGGCCCCGTTTATAAAAAGATTCTCTGTTAAAAAATCTCTTCAAAATTCCCCAACACACCACTCTTATCCTCCCGATTTCCGTATCATTCAACCCTTATTTTTTAAGGACTATTTGACGGAAATCAAAAGGAAAAACCCTATTTATTTTCAAAAAATAACCCCATCTACGGAGACGGGGTTATTGTCGCTGGCAGGGAGGGATTTTTGATTTTCTCCGCCGAACGCGAGCGACGCAGTGTACATCAGGTACATAAGCCGTTCGGGTTCAAGGAAAAATCAAAAAGCACCCCTGTCCAGTAGACAAGAACCTATTGGCAAGCAAGGCACTCTTCATATTTCTGCGCACCACCATCGGTACCCGTCGCTTTAAGCTGAACCTGCGCTTTCGGCTGGTTGCCCGGCAGGCTCACCACCTCAGCACGCTGCAAGCTCTTGCTGCGGCAGTAGTACAGGCTCTTCACACCCTTCTTCCACGCCATGTAGTGCAGCATGTGCAGGTCGCGCTTGTGCACATCGGCCGGCAGGAAGAGGTTCAAACTCTGGCTCTGGCAGATGAACGGCGTACGGTCAGCCGCATGCTCGATCAACCAACGCTGATCCAACTCGAACGCGGTCTTGAACACGTCCTTCTCGGCATCGGTCAGGAAGTCGAGGTGCATCACACTGCCGCTGTTCACGGTAATGCTGGTCCAGGTGTCTTCATCGTCATAACCGTGGGCCTGCAGTACTTTCTTCAGGTGCTTGTTACGCACGTTGAAGGTACCTTCCAGCGTCTTGTGGTTATAGCTGTTGGATGGATAGGGCTCGATACCCGGGCTCGCGTTGCCGCAGTAAATGCTGCTGCTGGCGTTCGGCGCGATGGCGATCTTGTGGCTGAAGCGGTCCTTCACCAACATCTCGGCAGCGTCGGGGTTCGGGCCACGCTCTTCGGCCAGAACGATACTGGCTTTGTCAGCACCTTCCTTCAGGAATTTGAACATCTTCTTGTTCCAGACCTTGGCCATCACGCTTTCAAACGGAATGCCCTTGAGCTGCAGGAAGCTGTGGTAACCCATGGCGCCCAGACCTACTGCACGTTCACGCATGGCACTGTAACGGGCGCGCTCCATCGGGGCAGGCGCACGATCAATAAAGTCCTGCAGAATGTTATCGAGGTAACGCATCAGGTCTTCGATAAACTGGGGCTCTTGGCTCCACTGTTCAAAGTACTCGAGGTTGACGGAAGACAGACAGCACACAGCGGTACGCTCGCGGCCATACTGGTCCACACCGGTCGGCAGCACGATCTCGCTGCACAGGTTGCTCATACGCACGCTCAGGCCGGCCTTCTTCTGGTAGTCGGGCAGGAACTTGTTCACGTTGTCGATGAACAGGATGTAAGGCTCACCTTGCTCCATACGGCTGGTCAGGATCTTGATCCACACGTGACGGGCGCTGACTTCCTTGATGGTCGCACCGGTCTTCGGGCTCTTCAGGGCGTACTTTTCGTCGCGTTCAACCGCGTGCATAAAGGCGTCGTCGATCACAACCGCGTTGTGCAGGTACAGGGCCTTACGCATCGGGTCGCCACCGGTAGGCTTACGGATGTCGATGAATTCTTCAATTTCGGGGTGGTCAACACGCAGGTAAACAGCCGCAGCACCACGACGCTGGCTACCTTGGTCAATCGCACGGGTCATGGAGTCCTGCACCACAATAAATGGCACGATACCGGTGGTCTTGCCCTTGATACCCACCTTCTCGCCAATGCTACGGATGTTGCTCCAGTAGGTCCCGATACCACCACCGTTGGCCGAGATGTTCACGTTCTCGTTCCAGGTGCCGGTAATGCCCTGCATGCTGTCTTCCACTTCGTTCAGGAAGCAGGAGATCGGCAACGCACGGGTGGCACCACCGTTGGCCAACACGGGGGTAGAGGGCACAAACCACAGCTTGCTCATATAGTCGTACAAACGCTGGGCGTGCTCGCTGCTGTCGGCATAAGCTTTGGCCACACGGGCAAACGCATCTTGCGGGCCTTCGCCGGGCAACAGGTAACGGTCACGCAGGGTGGCCATACCAAAGTCGGTCAGAAGACTATCGCGGGTGTAATCTATCTGAACGTCGTACATGGCCATTATATCCTTTTATTTAGTCTCTTTAGTCGTATAACTGTCCGCCTTGCCGGTTCCTTACCTAGAACTTGCAAAACGGGGTCTGGGGTCGTCGTGAGGGGGCAAAAGGTCCTCCCCCCAACCTTATCGCGCTCCAAACTAAAATGCCTGTCACGGTTACAGCAGGGGAGGCGACGCTCGTCAGCTCTCTCTCCGGTATGACCGCATCATGACCCCAACATGATGGGCCTGCCAAGACGCACTAACATATTGATTGTTCCACCAACACACTGAAAATACGCATCATACTGCACACTTTTTAAGCACCCTTCACCCCACCCTACCCACTACCCACTGTGTCTTTTTCGCGCACGCCACCACTACATATAGTGTACGCACATCATACCTACTAGATTTTGATTTTATCCCCAAGCACCACTACATTCAGTTGTACCTCCGCTTCGCTTACCCACAACACCCCCCACTCGCAGCCCCGTCACATCCCTCCGGCATGTCGGTTCTCTCTACAAAGCTCCTACACCTAAGCTCGAATTCTCTCTCACGAAGGCCAGTACGGTGTCGGCAAAATGCCGTGTGCAACAAAGACCTCAACACGCAGCGTTGAAATCCCTTTCACCCAAAAAATCAGGGGCCGATTTAGCCCCTGCCCCTCTATTTCAACTTCTTTCGAACGCGCTTTTCGAATTTATCATCCGGCGCGGTTTTCCCCTCCGCCAGCAAACTCAAGGCCCGCTCCCATTCGCGCCTGGCATCCTCAATACGCCCCAACTTGGCATACGCGTCACCAAGATGGTCATAGATCTCAGGACTTTCCGGTTCCTGCTCAGTGGCCTGCGCCAGATACGCCATGGCATTGGCATAGTCGCCCTGCTTATAGTAGGCCCACCCCAGACTGTCCGTAATGGCACCGTCATCGGGTGCAAGACTATGTGCCGTCTTCAGCATCTGGAAGGCTTGCGGGATATTGATGTTATTATCCACCCACATATAGCCCAGATAGTTCAGAACCTGCGCCTCGGCCGGATCAATCGCCAGTGCATCCTGGAAATCCTTGCTGGCCGCCTTGATGTTACCGTCGCGCTCATACACGGCACCCCGGGCGAACAACAGCTCGATACGCGCCGCTGGCGAAGCCTGTTCCGGCAAACCATTCAACAATACGGTGTAGCTCTCAGCCGCCTGATCATAATCACCACGACTGAATGCCAGCTGGGCCACGCTCCGCTGCAAACTCACCACGTCCGGATTCGCACGCGCCAGCTTGCGCAGGGTTTTCCACGGGGTATCCGTGTCACCCATTCTAAATTGGACTTCCGCAAAACGGATACTTGCCGCCAGACGCACACCCTCCGGCACACCACCGGCAATATCATTTTCCATCAGGGCACGATAATGCTGGGCCGCCGCCGGCAGGTCATCGCCCATCTCCAGCAACATGCCGACATAATAACGGGCATGCACATCGTCAGGATTCATCCATAAGGCCAAGTTCAAAACCTGACGCGCCGGACTCAACGCCCCCTGCGCCCAGATCAACAAACCAAAGTCGGTCAGCGTCGCAGCCAGATCATCATCCAGCGTGCTGGCAAACGGCTTCACAGTATCCGCCAACAAATCCTTACCTTTTGGCACCAGCAGGGCCACGGCAGGGTTCGCGGCACGGAAACTGTCATACACGGCAGCCCCTTCACCGGGCAACCCCTGACGCGCCAGCGTCTGGCCCAGCAGCAACGCACTGCCAACCGAACCCGGCTCCGCCGCATGGGCCTTACGCAGATACACCAGCGCCTTTTCTGGCTCACCCGCCTTCAACCACAACCGACCAATATGGAAGGAGCGACGACCACTCAAACTCTCCGGCATATTCAGCGATTCCAGCCATTCCACCAGCTGCGGCACGGGGGCACCGTGCGCGTAATCCAGATAGGCCTGGAACAACCGGAACTGTAACAACTCCGGCGAAACCTTCGACACATCGCGAGCCATCTTGCGGGCCTCGTCCACCTTGCCCTGCTTGGCAAAATCCGCCATCTGCACCAGACGCGTCATGGTGCTCTGTTCCATCTCCGGCAGGGTGCGCGCAAGCCGTACCGCATTCGGCACATCATCCGCCATCAACGACAACTCAAAGGCCCGCTGGCGCAGGTCCATATTATCCGGATCATCGGCCAAGGCCGCCAGATATCCCTTTAATGCTACAGTCGGTACACCGCTCAGATCCGCAATAGCACCTTTCAGATACGCCCCCACACCCGGCAGATCGGCATCCTCCGAAACCGGCACGATACGCGCAGAGTCGCGCTGCGGAGTTTCCGCGTTGGAAGCAAACGAAGGTGTGGCATCAAAGGCGACAAGACTACCGGCAAGTGCGCCGACCATTACAATGGGAAGGAAAAACGTCATGCCCGTAACCCTACCAGAAATAACCTCCGCGCCAACACTTAAATCGCATCCACCCCACGAAATACAAAAGCCGCTTGCGCGGCTTTAAAATCTGCGGACTGAAGAGCTAGCTGATCACCACTTCACGGCTGCCCATGTTCCATTGCTGCTCGGCCACCTTCTCAAAGTAGTCAAGGTTGTTGGCAAGGATTTCCTTCATGTGGGCAACCCCGATACGCGGGTTCGGCACACCCATGAAATCCTCGAAAAAGGCCTGCTCGATGGCACCATCCACGATCTTACCATCAGGGGTCGCAATGCGGCACTCTACGCGGCCACCGTCGGCCAAACGCAAGCTATCAAGGAGGATCTTTACTGTCATGGCCGCCAGTATACGCTCATAATAAGGAGCGTCAAGCCTCGCCTAGTGCGCGGCACCATGTCCCGCCTCGGCCGGAGCATGCTCACCGTTCTCCGCCTCGTCACCCTGCGCTTCGGTCGCCGAGACCTCGGCGGCAGGCGTCTCCACCGCCGCCGGTGGGGCGGTCACGTCTTCCACGAACACGACACGCCACCCTTTCACAGCCCGCATATCGGGCGCGCTCAAACTCACCGTCCAGGCATTCTCGGCATGGGCCGCCAGCGTGCCGCTCACACCACTCACCGGCCACATATCCGCTACGTTGCCATCCTCACCCAACAATTCCAAACGCATCGGAGGCACAACCACGCTCTGGTCGGTCGTATTCGCCAGCAATCCACGCACCGTCAACGCCACACCGCCTTCGGTACCACCAATCTCGGTCACTTCACCACGCACACGGTGTAACACCACACCCTCCGGTGGCTGCACCACTTTCGCCACCGGCAACGTGCGGGCAGCTTCCTCGGCCGCCTCCGCTTCATGCGGCGCCGTATCCGGGCGCATCTTCATAAGAACAACACCGATACCCGCCACAATTCCCAACAGGATCATCAGGATCGCACCGGTACGCCACAGGTTCCCGCCGCGCAACCACTGACGCCATCCGCCCATATGGGTCATGCTGTCAACACCGGGCGTACGCTCGATAATCGGCGGCGGAACATACGAATCATCCCCCGTCTCCGGCGCCACAACTGGGGGGGTCTCAACAGGAGCAACCTCAACCACAGACTCTGCGACGGGCGCGGTCTCTCCACCAACCTCCGGCGCGGTGGTGCCAACAGCAACCTCGTCCACCACAGGCGCGGGCGCAACCGCCCCTTCCGGCGGCACGGCAAACCACACCGTCTGGCAGCGCGCACACCGCAATTTCCGCCCCTGAGGCGGGAATTTGGCAGGGTCCAGATTATAAGCGGCTTCGCAGGTGGGGCAACGCACGGTGATCATGCGGCACAGCCTAGACGAAATTCGCGCGTCGGGCTATCCTCCCGCACCATGTTGAAACTAGAAAATGTCGGATACGAGTACACGGCGGGCACACACGCCGTACAAAACATATCTCTGGAGCTGCCGCAAGGCAGCTTCCACTGGCTGACCGGGCCAAGCGGAGCGGGCAAAACCACACTGTTCCGCCTGCTCACGCTCGACCTCATTCCCACCCACGGCACATTTACCTTTGGCAGCAAAGCGGTCGAGCAGGCCTCCCGTGCCGAACGCGCCGCCCTCCGCCGCAAGGTCGGCGTGGTCTATCAGGATTTCCGCCTGCTCCCCCACCTGACGGTGCGCGAGAATGTCGAACTTCCCCTGCGCATCCACGGCAATGGCCAACTCACGGCCGACCAAGCCCACGCCGTCTCCGACATGCTGGAATGGGTCGGCCTTACCGAAGTCGCCAATAACCGCGCCGAAAACCTCTCCGGCGGCGAACAGCAACGCACCGCCATCGCCCGCGCGGTGGTCCGCCAGCCCGAGGTTCTGGTCGCCGACGAACCCACCGGCAACGTCGATGCCGCCATGGCCCGCCGCATCATGCACCTGTTCACCGAGCTGCATAAGCATGGCACCACCGTTATTCTCGCTACCCACGATACCGGCCTGATCAAACGCCACCCCTTCCCGGTCATCCACCTCAACCACGGTTACCTCACGGCGGCCACAACACTGGCCGAAGAATCCGAAGAGTCCCTCGATGTCTAGATCCCTTCTCACAACCTCACCCGTCACACAGGCCCTCAACCTGAAGGCCGCGGGTATCTTCCGCCTGCTGGTACTCACCACCGCGCTGCTCTGTGGCGTCATCGCGCTCGGTGCCGCCAGTGCCGCCATGCTGCAAGGCCTCTACACTAGTTGGCAGCTCGAACGCAGCGGCAGCCTCACCGTCTATCTCCCGCCAGAAGCCGATAACGCTGCCGTCCAGCAACTGGCGCAATCCCTGCCCACACTGCAAGGCGTCACCCGCGCCGAAGCCTTGGCCCCGCAGCAAGTGCGCGCCTGGCTCGGCCCCATCGCACAAGAGAATGCCAACCTCCCGCTGCCCACCGTGCTGGAGATCGGCCTTACCGACAGCACCGACCTGAACACGCTCACCGCGCAGATCCGCCAGGCGTTCCCCGTGGCCGAGATCGACGACCACAAACCTTTGCTGGAACAGGTGGGCGGCGCCGTCCGCAGCCTGCAAACCAGCATCGCCGGTCTGGCCGTGGCCATGCTTGCCCTCATGGCATTGCTCATTACCCTGACCACGCGCACCGGCCTGCAGGCCCAAAGCAGCACACTGCATCTGCTGGTACAACTGGGTGCCCACGATGGGGTCATTACCCGCAGTGTCTGCACCCAAGTCCTCGGCCGCACACTTGCAGGCTACGCTCTGGGCACCGCCACGGCCGGCGTCCTGCTCCTCGCCGCCAGCCAGTTCATGCCCGCCCTCAGCCTGCATATTGGCGTCGGCACGATCACAGCCCTCCTGATCGCGCCCCTGCTACTCCCCGCACTGGCCCTCGGCACGGCAGCACTCACCACTCGCAACCTGCTCCACAAACTGACCTAACGAAAAGGCGCCCTCAGGCGCCTTTCTTATTTCAACCAAGCCGCAAGCGGTTCATACAGCATGTCACGCGAACGCCGGCCCCCCATCAACCCCACATGCCCGGTTTCCGCCATCACCACCTGTACCGCCTTCGCCTGCCCTACAAATGGCAGACTACTCGCCGCCGGTACCAAAATATCCTTCTGCGTGATGCACACCCATAACGGTACGGTCAGCGCCGCCGGAGTGATAGTGACACCACCCACCACCCACGCCCCCGCACACGGCGCGTTGTCGCCATACCAATCGAGCAACATCTCGCGCGCCACAGGCCCGTCCAGCGGCAAGCCATCTCCCAACCAGTCTTCTAGGGCGGTCATCAAACTCAAACGCGCGGCACTCATTTCGCGCCCGTAAGCCATCGTACGGCGTATCGGCCCCCACGGGTCCAACGCCCAAAAGTAATGCGCCATAACTTCCGGCGGCACACTCTGGGTGGCCCCCAACCACGGCTCCAGCATCGGCCGCGCCATCGCCATGTGCTGGGCACTCACGGTCTGGGAAAAATCCCACGGCATCGCCGCCACTGCCAGTTTCGAAACCACTTTCTCACCACCCGCATTCAACCGCACTGCCGCAGCCGTCGCTAATAAACCCCCCATGCAGTATCCAAACAAGGCTACAGGCCCAAGCCGTTCAGCCGCCGCGCGTATCAAAGGCTCCAATGCCCCCACGATCACCTGCTCCAGCGTCATGATGTTCGACACCTCCGGCACGCCCCAGTCCACCACCAGCACACGGAAACCCTGCCCACGCAAATAGCCCACCAAACTGGCGTCGGGATGCAGATCAAGAATATAGCCGCGATTGACCATGCTGGGCACGAGGATCACCGGCGCCCCCTCACCGCCCGCATCCCGCAAACTCACACGCCCGGCCCGTGCCAGTTCGGGGTAATCCCCCCGCACCGGCCGCTCCGTCTGCAGCGCGTAGCGCGCCACCCCACTATGGAAGTCCATCAAATTAATATCGGTCGGTACCTCGGCCAGTTTGCGCTGAATATCCTGCGCGAACTGTTCCATCAACGGCTTGTTGGAAGCCATTAGCGCCGCCATGCCCATAATGCCCAGCGGCCGTGTTTGCCCAAACGGTATGCTGTTAGGTACGCCACTGGTGGCAGCGTCCTGTTGTCCTGTGCGCCAACTCATGCGAGGATACTAGCAACAAGACACAAGAAGGGCTATCCCCATGTCGGAACCAATTATCGTTAAAAAGTACGCCAACCGGCGCTTGTACAACACCGAAACCAGCACCTACATCACGCAGGCCGATCTCGCCGGCATCATCCGCAGCGGCCGCAATGTGGAAGTGGTGGACGCCAAGACCGGCGAAGACCTCACCCGTCAGACACTGGCCCAGATCATTCTGGAAGAAGAAGCCAAAGGCGCGGCCATGTTGCCCGTCAATTTCCTCAAGCACGTGATTGGTTTCTACGACAACTCCATGCAGACCATCCTGCCGCACTACCTGGAAATGGTGATGGACGTCTTCCAACAGAACCAGAACCGCATCCGCGATGAAACCAACAAAGCATTGGGCGGCTTCAGCCCCTTCGCCCAGTTCGCCGCCATGCAGCAGATCCAGCGCAAGCAGGTCGAGCAGATGCAGCAGGTCATGAGCCTCTTCAACCCCTTCCTGCGCCCCGCAACTCCGTCGGATATCGACAAGGACGCCCGTATCCGCGCGCTCGAAGCCGAAGTGGAGCGCCTCAAGGCCGGCCGCCACTAATTCATCCCCCCAACCAACAAAGGTGCCCAAAGGCACCTTTTCTTAATACACACCTTCCACTTTGCAGGTGACATGGCCAAAGGCTATAGCCCTCCACATGCAAATACTGAAAAGATTGCGCAGCAATCTAAGCCCCAGCGCAGGCGGCTATAAACGCTTATCCTGAGCCGATAGGACGGGCCGCCGTGTACAAGTGGTACACAAGGTTCGGCTTAGCGGTTCAGGGAAGCGTTTTAGCCCCTGCCATAAAAAAACCACCCCGAAGGGTGGTTTTCAGTAGTCTAGCTATTAACCAACGGTGTTGGCAGCGTAGCACATGAAGACCGTACCGCCAGTGGCCTGGGTCGGGGTGGTCACAGCACCATTCACGGTGTTGTTCAAGCAGGCAGCGGTACCGTAGATAACACGGCCAACGTTGTAACCTTCCACACCGTCAACGGCGCGGTCGGCTTCTTTGGCTTCAGCCAGCGGCACACCAGCGAACTGGATGACCATGCGGGTGTCGGTACCAATGTTCATGGCAGCCGGGTAGGTGTTGGCTTGCTGGGTGATGATACCACCGGAACCGAAGCCGTGGTAAACGGAGCCGCTCAGCAGCTTGAAGCCGGGGATCAGGTTACGCAGGTCGGATTGGTTGATGTTGGCAGCCCAAGTGGTGATACCGTTGTTGGCCAGCACTTGCATGTTGGTCGCACCGGTAGGAGTACCAGTTATAGCCTGGTGGGGCCATACGCGTTGGCTGGAGAAGAATTGGCCGTTGGCGTCTTCAACCTGCTTCAGCTGGGCACCAGCCTTGGTACCGCTGGAGCGGTTGATGAGCTGCCAACCCACGGTCACGATCACGAGGGTGATCAGAATGGCGATGATGGCAACGATAAGAATGGTCTGGTCAATCGTATAGCCCTTGTTCGAGAGCATGCGGTTGAACAGCTTGGGGGTACGCAGTTTCATTTATTACGGTCCTTTGGTTAACTGTTTGGTATATGATAACCAACTCTTGCAGTTCTGACAGGGGCCTAAGAACTTTCTGACACACCCCTGTCATAGTTTTGCATCAAATGGTTAATACAAGCTCACTCTGCCAAAGACACACACACCGCCAAAACGTTGGACAATTCAACACAAACGCCTTTTCCCATTTAAAAACGCCCCCTCGGAACGCTTTTAAATAAAGGAGTTAACGGCTCATCATACCGCGTACACGCTCAAGGTCGGCAGGGGTGTCCACACCCACCGGCTCATGAATGGTGGGTACGACATAGTAGGTTAACCCAATTTCCAACCCGCGCAGCTGCTCAAGGTCTTCCTGTTTCTGCAACGGGGTCGGCGCTTGGGCCACGTAACGCTCCAGCGCCTCATAGCGGTAACCATAAAAGCCTACGTGGCGCCACATCTCTTTACCATTATAAGGAATGGGGCTGCGGCTGAAGTACAGTCCCTTGCCGGTCAGGCCCACCACCACCTTGACCTTGGTCGGGTTCAGAATATCGGCTTCATCGGTGATCTTGTGCGCAAAGGTTACAACATCCGCATCCGGCTTTTCTTCAAACGCCTTCACACACTCCGTAATCAACTCCGGCGGCAACAAGGGCTCATCACCTTGGGCATTGATGATGATATCAGGCTTGGCCACACCCTGCGCCATCAAACGCTGTACACCCTGCCAGATACGATCGGAACCACTCGGCAGCGCCGCGTCGGTCATCACGGCCTTGAAGCCGGCAGCTTCCACCGCATCGGCAACCTCCTGCTCACTTACAGCGGCATAAACAGGCCCGGCATGGGCCTTGGCAGCCTGTTCCAGTACCCGCACCACCATGGGCTTACCATGGATATCCGCCAGCGGCTTGTTGGGGAAGCGCGTACTCGCCATACGGCTCGGAATCAAGATCATCACGGATGCCATCAGAGGAAACTCCTTAATTACGTTCCAAATTACTAACGTGTGTTGTTGCTCACGGCGGGCAATTGGTCAAGTTCGGCACGGAATGTCCCGAATTTGGTCGCCGCAACGATACGCACCGGTACCATCGCCGCGTCATCAGTCAGGTACACCGTCCACGTATCCTTAGACGGCTTGGTGCCCTTGATGGTGCGCATTTGCACCTTCCAGACCGGTAGCGTGCGCTTGCCGACCTTCAGCGTCTCGCGCACACCGGCCTCACGCTTGAGGGTGATCTCACGCTTCAAACTCACCATCGGCACATTGGCGCCACGCATCACTTCCTCATCGCCGCGCAAACGCCAGGTATAAACGGTGGCCAGC
Organism: Pseudomonas fluorescens; assembly: GCA_003241595.1. Taxonomy (GTDB): domain Bacteria; phylum Pseudomonadota; class Alphaproteobacteria; order UBA2136; family UBA6156; genus UBA6156. Next base: position 2,454 of record QFOU01000026.1, on the reverse strand, counting down.
ACGTCCCGCGCATCCACAAGCGGCAAAGGCTCCACTTCGTCGGTGGCATCGATATGGTTCTGGTAACGCACCACTTTGGCAGCACGGTCGAAGGTCATGGTCTTATCGGCGCGGTAACTGTTCTCCGCCTGCTTCACATGATAGACCTCCGGACGGAACGGCGCCTTCTCGGTGTGCACGCCTCGGCTTTCCCAACTGTCAGAAAGATCAATCAGCGACGAATTGTCCTTCACCTCGGCACGCAAGGTATAGCGGCCCTTCTCGGGGGTGTAGGTCAGCTGTGCAGCACCCATCTTCACAGGTCCCCAATACACGCTGTACGCCAGTGTTTCCGGTGTGCGCAGATCCAGCGCGGCCACGGGGGCGATGCCAAGCAGCCACAGCCCCATACTCCAAATGATCGTCTTCATGGTCGGAATCCTATCAAAGCCAAACCTTTCCTGCCACTATTCCTCAAAATAAAACGCCAAAAGAAGAAGATGTCGGTAAAGACACGCCTATGACGTTGCCACACTTGTCGCACATGCGCCGTATTCCCCATGCTTTGCCAGCCGTGCGCTGGCCATGGGCCATGTCGGCCGTGGTGGCTGTGGGTCTGGCCGGTTGCTGGTTCGGTACCGACCTCGTCAAACTCAACCAGCAGATCGAAGATGGCAAGCCCGCCAAGGCCCTCACGACCATTGAGGAAGAACTGGCCTCCACCCCGGATTCCCCCGCGCTCAACCTGCTCGCCATCAAGGCGCGTCTGGCACTCTGCCGCGAACGCAACTGTATTACCGAGACCAAGGGCCTCACCCCACCCCTGCTCAACGGCCTCGGCAAACTCGCCGCCCACGTCAATGGCCCGGTCAAACTGGATGAGGAGACCGCCCCGATCACCCTCAAACAGGTCTTCGCCACCGCGATCCTCAATTACCAGGTCTTGCCGCAGCAGCCGGATGGCGTGCTGGCGCTCTACCATGCCACCCCGGCCACCTACCAGCCGCAGGTGGCAGAAGCTCTGTTTTATCCGGCTCTCGCCAAACTCCGTAGCGGCAATGCCGCCAACGCGGCCGAGCTGTTGACCACCATCTCCAAGCCCGAAGGCCAACCCGCAGCACTCCCGGCCACCTACACCTACGCCGCCGCCATGCTGGCCGGCATGCTGAATAACGACACCAGCACCGTACAGACCAACCTCATCGCATTGCGCAGCAGCCAAACCCCGGCCCTCCCCGGTCAGGCCGCCGCCGTGTTGCCCTGGGCCTTGAAAACCCAGGCGGCCACCGCCTCGGGCACAACCGCCGCCGCCGTGCTGGCCACGTTGCCCCAACGCGTCAAAGACCTCGTCCTCGCCACCACGCTCACTCCCGCAGCCAAAGCTGTACTTGCACAAGAACTGGTCACCACCGCCAATACCCCGCAAGCGCGCGAACAATGGCAGGAGGGCTGGAACGGCACGCCCGAAGGCCTCACACTGGCACTCCAGCGCACCGCACTGTCCTTCGACCCCAACCAGCCGGAACTCTGGGCCACCTACCTGCCGGCCTTGGTCAGCGAAACCATCGCCACCGGTACATCCGCCACTCTGGCCGGCGCCACCGACCTCCCTGCGTCCGAGGTCACCAGCGCCAGCGCACCGCAAATTGCCGCCCACGTGCTGGCCGCAGCCAAGCGTCTGGTCAACTATCCGTCCGTCGCCACACCGCTGGTCGGGTTTGCCGGCCGCATCGAACTGTCCAAACCCCAGCAGGTCGAACTGGAAAAACTCAGTCAGGACATCCTCATCAAAGCAGCTGGCATGGGCGATATCACCAGCACGCTGGCACTGGCCCAAACCCTTCCCGGCGTGGCGCAGAACAACCGCCAGTCCGTGGTACCGCTCATGGTACGCTACATCCGCGACAACCTGCGTCAGGGTAACTTCGAAGCCGCCACCAATACCGCCAACCTGCTCACGCAAACCCTGCGAATGGATGTCGAATTCGACCCGCTGATCCTGGAAGAATTCAATGAAGAGGTCACCCGCCGCAAGATCATCGACGACTTGCATGCCCCCACACCGGAGATGCTCCTGAAAACGCCGGACGAGGCAAAGATAGACCTCGGCCCGCTGTTCGCCTTTATGGAAGAGCACTTCGCTAATCAGCCCAAGGTCATCAGTTCGCAACTTACAACCCTTATCGCCAAGGCGCAGGGCACCTACGGCCAGCCGTCGGCCATGTACCGCCTTGGCAGCTATTTCCCCGCCTCCACCGTCAGCGCCGAGCAGCAGGTGCAATGGCTGGGTGCCGCACTGGAGCAAGCCCTGCTGAACGACAAAGACCTCACCGCCACCCAGCTGGCCGAAACCGCCACACGCCTGGCCGAACTTCACCCCGGCCTCAATCTGGCACCCATTATGGAAACCGCGCTCAAACGTGCCGGCGGCCAACTTGAAGACCAGCGCACGCTGTGGCAGAACGCCACCCCCCG
>QFOU01000025.1 GCA_003241595.1 Pseudomonas fluorescens | reverse complement strand
GAACGTGGCTTTGATGGCATTGTTGACGCTCCACATTGCAACCAGAAGACTGATGACGAAACCGAAGCTGAGGCTGCCGGGAGGAGTTTGAGTAAGGTTGTCGAGCTGGGTGCGGATGAGGCGGATGGCATCGTTGGGAAGGACGCCATAGAGGGCACTGACTTGTTCACCAATAGTATTCGGATTGGCGAGAAGGCCATAAACCGAGACCAAGGCACTGAGGGCCGGGAAGAGGGCCAGAATGATATAGAATGTGACGCCGGCTGCGATGAGACCGAGGCGCTCTTGCTCGATACTTTTATAGACGCGCCAGAGGATGTCCTTCCAACCTTGGGTGGGAAATTCGAGCGGCGTGCGGGCTTGGCGGCCACGCGAACGTTCGCGGGCGCGGCGAGTGTGGGTCGTCATCTTGTTCATAACGCACACTATGCCATAAAGCTGCGTGCAAATTCTACTAGACAGGCCTGCAAAGAAATTTTGTCTGCGCTTCCGCTCCTCATGTACGTCTAAGTACACTGCGGTGCGGTTCTCGCCAAAATTCCTTTCCAGTCTCTGTCTAGCGAATTATGCAAACAGCTTTAGTTGTGCCGCTTCGGTGATGAGAATGGCATCACCTTAGGTGGGCCTGTGTGGGAAAATGGCACATTGCGGCCTGTTCAAAACCCGTAGAATGCGGCTAGAATGCGGCGTTTCCAGCAACAAGATACAAGATACTCGATGAAACGCTTTGTTTTTACCACACTTACTATTTTAGGAGCCCTTGCCATGACCACTGCCAACGCCGTTGAGATTAAAGATCCGGAAAACACCCTTTTCCTTGACCTGAAGGATGGCCGTGTGACCATTCAGATGTTCCCGCAGCAGGCCCCCAACCACGTGGCCCGCATCAAGGAGCTGGCCCGTGAAGGTTACTATAATGGTAAAAAGTGGCACCGCGTTATTGATGGCTTTATGGCCCAGACCGGCAGCCCGAACGGTGATGGTATCGGTGGTTCTTCCAAGCCCGACCTGAAGGCGGAATTCAACGGCATGAGCCACGTGCGTGGTGTGGCCAGCATGGCCCGCACCAACATGCCGGACACTGCTAACGCGCAATTCTTCATCATGCTGGCCAGCAACCCGGGTTTGGATGGCCAGTACACCGTATGGGGCCAGGTTATCGACGGCATGGACAAGGTGGACAACATCAAGAAGGGTAACGCCCGCTTGAACGGTAGCGTTGACCAGCCGGATGAGATCGTGAAGATCACCGTGGCTGCCGATGAGAAGGCGACTGCTTCTGACAAGACCGCAGCTAAATAGGTGGTTTAAGAGAAAGGCCTGCGTGAAGACGCAGGCCTTTTTTGATGGAGGCTACTTTTTATCAAATAAGTAGAGCCATTTGCCGTAGCCTTTAGCTTGCATCTCTTCCTTGGGGATGAACTTGAGGGCCGAGGAGTTGATGCAGAAGCGTTGGCCGCCGGTTTCCTTCGGCCCATCGTTAAACAGGTGGCCGAGGTGGGCGTTGGCTTTGTCGGAGCGGACTTCCATGCGGGTCATGTTGTGGCTGGTGTCTTCGAACAGGTTCACAAGATCTTTTTTGAGAGGTTTGGTGAAGCTGGGCCAGCCTGTGCCGCTGTCGAATTTATCGGTAGAGGAGAAGAGGGGTTCGCCGGAGATGGCATCGACGTAAATGCCTTCGCGGTGATTATCCCAATAGGCGTTTTTGAAGGGTGGCTCGGTACCATCGTGCAGGGTGACGAACTTTTGCTGGGGGGTGAGGTGCGAGGCATCCATGCCCGTGGTGGTTTTAACATCCGCCGCGTAAACGCTGGCGCTGAGGCACACGAACCCGCCTAAAATACGAAAAAATGCCATGACCACACCCTTTGTTTTGTTGACAGAGGGAGTGTAGCATACTGCACGCCGCTGAGTTCATCGTTTTTATATATTGACTTTAGCTGTTCGGTGCCCTATTCAGGCCTGCGTAAGCGGCGCGAGCCACTTACTTCTACCGCAGGTGCCCAGATGGCGGAATTGGTAGACGCGCACGGTTCAGGTCCGTGTGGGTAACACCATGGAGGTTCGAGTCCTCTTCTGGGCACCAAAAGATTTTAACCGGCTTAGGCCGGTTTTTTGTTGGGGTATTGGGGATTGGCGAGGTAGCGTAGGGGTATGAATATGGTGTGTGCGTGTGGTTCAGGGGTTGCATTTGAGGCGTGTTGCGGGCCGGTTTTGGCAGGGGATTCGGCTGTGACGGCGGAGGCGCTGATGCGCTCGCGCTATGTGGCGTTTACCTTGGGAGATATGGACTATCTGGAGGCGACTCAGACCGGACGTGCGGTGGCGGGATGGGATCGTGCCGAGGCCGAAGCGCAGGCGCCTGAGACCGAGTGGCTGGGGTTGGAGATTGTGCGTGTGGTGGCCGGTGGTGAGGCGGATAAGGTGGGGAGCGTTACGTTCAGGGCGCGGTATAAGTATCAGGGTGAGTTGTTTGTTCAGACCGAGACTTCGGAATTCGTGCGGGTGGATGGCCGGTGGCGTTATGAATGGGGGCAGGTGGCGGCGGATGTGGCTCAACCTCATCGGGTGGTGAAAGGGGGACGAAATGACCAGTGTGTTTGTGGCTCGGGCGCTAAGTTTAAAAAGTGTTGTGGAGCTTAAAGCCACCCGACGGGCGGGTGGCTTATATTTTTAACAGGGATGTTATCGAAGGGTGTCGAGGTTACAGCGTCCGCTGTTCCAATCTCCTGTTTCGCACCAGAGCGTTCTTTCAATTCCGCTGTTGCGTTTGGGAACGGGGAGCGAATCGTTCGGCGGAATGGTGAGGAACATATAGGGAGTTGGGTCTCGTTTCAGCCAGTAAAGGCCAGTGATGCCGAAGCTGCACACGTTGCTCAGTAATGCGTAGCGGCCTTCGTTATTAATTTGGATGCAGCCGTCTGGTGGCGAATTGACCGGGGGTGCAGTTGACAGAAGGGCGGCGGCCATCACGAGGGGAGTGAACATCGAATGTCTCCAAGGTTTAACGGGATAAGAAAGATTTGAAAGCCTTAGCTTTTCGGTTTTTGCTATAAAATTATGTTGGTATGTCGTCAATAAAATTAGCTTTTTAGTGTGTATGTGAAAGAAGCCCCATTAAGGGGCTTCTTTAGTTGTACGGCAGGATTAGTTGCTGCGGGTTTTGACGGCATCGCCTTCCACCTTCCAGCCAGCCTGGCCGTAGATATAGGGAATCCACCAGAACCAGCTTGTGATGGTGACATCGGTCATGACGTCGGCATCGCTGTTACGGAAGACATCGTTGAGGGCGTCGTTAATGTTAGGGTTGGCCTTGGTAGGGATGAAGGTGATGATATGGCTTACATCCTTACCGGTAACATTCTTCTGTACCTTGGAAGAGTCGATGTGGAAGTTTTTGGTGTCGACCAGCTTGTTGGACAGCACGGTATATTCGCCGTGGTTAACCGAGCAGGCCGAGAGAGTGGCCAGAGTGGCAATGAGCGCGAGCTTTTTCATTATTTGGCGCCTTTCGTGTTCACGACCGTACCTTTGATCTTAATGGTGTCTTGGCCGACCAAGAACCACCATCCTTCGCGGTAGATAGAGGCATCGACCATCAGGTCGCCCTGGCCTTTTTCGAGGGCGTTGTTCAAGGCTTCCTTAATAGTTGGGTAACCGAACGGGATAATCAGGAAAATGAACTTTGTAGAACTGCCTTCAACCAGCTTACGTTGAGGGGCTTTGTCGATGTTGATGGATTCGAGTTCGACGCTTTTGTTGGAAATCATGGAGACATCGGTGAGGTGAGTGGAACAGCCGGAGAGCAGAAGTGCTGCTAAGGCGGCGTACATGGAGAGTTTCATTGGGGGATCCTACTTTCGTTGGTAAGCATGAAGTAAGCTAAGCGAAGCGGTTAAGCAAGTTGAATTTATGGCGTTATTGGAGGAGATTGCCCATAAGTTCTCCAGTTGAAGCCGGACAAGAAGAATTCGTTTGGCTATGCAACAAAGCGGAGGTGGGGTGCATTGTTATTTCATGAAATATGCAATTACTTTAGCAGCCTGTATGTTGGCGGCGTGTAGTCCGGTCGATAGTGCGCCGGTGGGGGAAAATCTGGCCAGCAAGGTGAAATTGCAGCCGGCGTCCGACTTCAAGAGTGTCGTATGGAATGATGAGACGTATGTACGTACGCAAGCCAAGAGTTATCCGCTGATCGATTCTTGGATTTATACCCGCATTGGCGAGTCTCCCGAGCATTTCAGCCAGCGTGTAGAAGTACAGCGGTACAAGAAGGTGGATGCGGCGGAGATCTTCCGGCAGATGCAGGAGGCGGTGGGAACTCGGGCCAAGGACTCTGACATGGCGACCCGCACCATTTGCTACGAGCATGATCCTGAGGGAATGCCGTTATATGAGGCGAGTGTCTGGCGTTATGCGGACGTGGTGAATACCAAAGGTGAGACCCTGACCTATGCCACCGGTGTGACATACCGTTTTGCGGACTTGAACGCCTACAAGAATTATGTAGGCAATACCTTTATGAAGGTGTGCCAAGGCATGCGGGCGCAAGAGGTTATTGCACCGCCTGCGCTTTCGTAGGTTTGCGGATATCTTGACAAGTAGGGGCGAGAGTAGCACAAGACCCCTATGAATCAGACCGTTGTTGCCACTTTCTACCACTTTGCTGCCTTGCCGGACTGCGCCAAGTTGCAGCCTGTTTACAAGGCCAAGATGATTGAGTTGGGCGTGCGTGGCACCATTCTGGTCACGCCGGAAGGTGTGAACTCGACCATTGCGGGCCCGCGTGAGGGAGTTGATGCGTTGTTGGCGTATCTGCGCAGCGATGAGCGGTTGGCTGGTATGGGGCACAAGGAGAGTTTCTCCGACGTAAATCCGTTTGAGCGTGTGAAGGTGAAGTTGAAGAAGGAAACCATTCCGCTAGGTGTATCTGTAGACCCCACCAAGCCCGGCACCTACGTTAAGCCTGCGGAATGGAATGCGTTGATCGCGGACCCGCGCACCATCACGATTGATACGCGCAATGATTATGAGGTTTCCATCGGTGTTTTTGAGGGAGCCAAGAACCCTGAGACCCGCACCTTCAAGGAATTGCCCGCCTGGTTGGAAGAGAACCTGCCGGATGACAAGACCGTGCCGATCGCAATGTACTGCACCGGTGGTATCCGTTGTGAGAAGTCGACCTCTTATCTGAAGGATCAGGGATATGAGAATGTGTATCACCTTGAGGGTGGCATTCTGAAGTATCTGGAAGAGGTGCCGGAGAGTGAGTCTCTCTGGAAAGGTGCGTGCTACGTGTTTGATGACCGCGTGGCGGTGAACCATGATCTGAGTCCGGCGACGCAGTACCAAGTGTGCACCCAGTGCAATACGCCGGTGAATGCGGGCGATATGCGTCGGGCGGTGTGCCCGAGTTGTGGGGCGAGTCATCCCGCCGCGCTTTAAAGAGCTTTAATTTTCAGCAGAGTGTTGAGGAACCCCGCCCGCGTGGCGGGGTTAGCTTTGCAGAGGTAATTTAGGCAGAGGGTGAGATCATGTTGGTTTCGGGGCGTCATTTATTGATTGGAAGTTTGGTAATCGTGCCGGTAGCGGCCGTGGCGGCTGTTGTCACGAGTTCGACGGATCCGGCGGCCAAGGCTGAGCCTGTGGCTATGGTGACGGCCAAGGCGACCTTGTTTGATCTAAAGGGCAAGAATGTGGGAAATGCGGTTTTGACCCAGACCCCGGAAGGTGTGCAGGTGGCCGTGGCGGCCATGGGGTTACCTGCGGGTGAACTGGCCATGCACATCCATGAAAAAGGTGTGTGCGACCCCAAGGCCAAATTTACGACGGCTGGAGCGCATTTTAACCCCATGGGCAAGCAACATGGCTTGAACCATGAGGGCGGTGCCCATGCGGGCGATATGCCGAATATTACCGTTGGGACGGGCGGTAAGGCCGAAGTTTCGACCGTGAACCATCAGATTTCATTGGTGAAGGGTGTGCCGAACAGTGTGTTGGATGCGGATGGGTCGGCTCTTATCATCCATGCCAAGCCGGATGATAATGTGAGCCAGCCTGCGGGTGATGCCGGTGACCGGATTGTATGTGGCGTAATTAAAGCAGGATGATTAGGACATGGCGCGTAGATTTTTAACTCGGCGCAAACTGGCTGAGCTTAAGGGGAAAAATTTGCCATACGCTTTGATCGCTCTGGTGATGATTGTGATTGGATGTGCGGATGTGAGTGGGAAAAATTCGGCGAATATTGCCAGTGCGGCAAATGACGGTGCCATTACTGAGCGATATTGGAAGTTAGTGGAGTTGCGGGGGCAGCCGGTTGCCAATGTGGGTGCCCGAGAACCGCATATCATTTTAAAGGAAAAAGACCAGCGTGTGGCGGGGTCTGGCGGGTGTAACAGTTTGATGGGCGGTTATCAGATTACTGCGCCCAACCGTATTTCGTTCTCGAAAGTGGCTTCCACCATGATGGCGTGTTCGCAAGGCATGGATACCGAGCGAGGGTTGTTTGAAGTGCTGGAAACTGCCGACAGTTATACTGTGACGGGTGACAGTATGGTGCTTAACCGTGCACGCATGGCCCCGTTGGCGCGGTTTGAAGCGGTTTATCTGCGTTAGTTTGCTGAGCCCTTAAAAGGCTTTTCGGCTTAGTGCTTGTGACGGTGGCTTAGAAGCTTTTCCAGCCAGTGGGTGGCTGGTGTGGTGCTGTCGATGATGCTGTCGTGGTGGTCTTTGACGTGCTTGCGGCGTTCGATACGGTGCCAGGCGCGTTCGTGGAAGAAATAACAGACCGTTTGCACCACGGGTTCGATCATGCCGATGGCGAGGGCGGTTTTCCAGCTGCCGCTCAAGATGTAGGCCACCGTAATGGCGACGGACATGTGCATGAGGGCATAGGTGGTGGTTTTTTTGAGGGTAAAGGGGATGCGCATGGGAGAAAGGTGCCAGAAAGTTGTAAGGGCGGGAAGGGGATTGGTAGTGGAAAAACTATAACCTGCACGGATTACGCCTGAGAATTGTAGTAACGCTTCGCGTGTTTGAAAGCATTGTTCCGTTCGGGCCCATCAGAGGTAAAGAAAAAGCGCCTTGCGGCGCTTTAGAATCTTATTAACTGGTGGACCCGAACGGATTCGAACCGACGACATCCTGCTTGCAAAGCAGGCGCTCTACCAACTGAGCTACGGGCCCACCGGAGATGCGTGTAGCATAGGCGGAGGGGGGCTTCAAGAGGTTTTGTGAGGGAGTTTTCTTACGAGAGGCGCGCTTTAGTAAGGAATCCAGTTACGAAAACCTTACCAAAGGACTGGAAAAGCTTACAAAAACGAGGCGAAAGCGGTGGGTTAAGTGGCGGTTAAATGCCTGTTTTTGGCGCATTTTTGGGGTTTATGAAAAACAGGGTTCCTTACATGCATGGAAAATGGCGGTAGGCGTGGGGTTGAATGAGGGATTTTGAGTGTTATCTCGGTACTGGGATAACAAGGCCGCCCGTTATAGACAACAGGCCCTATGAGACATCAAATGAGAGCGTTTATAGCGATGCTCATCGCCATGAGTGTTTTTGCCGTACAGACGGTGGAGGCTCATGCACAGAGTGGAAAATCTGTAACCAAGCCGCTGGTCACTACAACGACTAGCCGAGACTTCAAATGCTTTGCTGATGCCCTTCAGCATGAGCCTGAACAGAATAAAGTAGGCTACGTCACCGTAGGCTATGCGATTCTGGCACGGGCGAACGCCAAAGGAGGCATTTGCAATGCCATCTATGAAAAGAACCAGTTCAGTTTCATCCATAAGAAGGGCCGACGGGGCCCGACGGCTGAAACGGCTGCCATAGCACGCCAAATGTACCAGGATTGGAAAAATGGCGCACCCACCGTTGAAGTCGAGCTTCAGCGTAAACTCAAGGGTTGCACATATTTCCATAACCGCAGCGTCTATCCTTCTTGGGCTAAAAAGTTCAAGAAGCTGGGGGGATATTGCGGATTTTATGCGGGGCATCATATGTACCGCAATCCGAACAACATGGTGCTGGCGTATAAGTAAACCGGGCGGTGGCCCGAATAGCGACCTCGGGAAGAGGTTTTAGGAGGAAGCTCCTAAAGAAAGCACCGTCACGGATTTTGTCCGGACGGTGCTTTTTGATTTCCGGGATATTGGTTTTTAGCCGTGGACGATGTCGGGGTGCAGTTGCGCCTTGGTGAAGTCGTCGTCGGAAATGGTATCGGCGATCTGGGCGGCGGCGGAGGTTTTGTCGGTTTCCGGCGAAATGACCAGACGGGCGTTGTGCTTGTGCAGCCATTCGGCGTGGCGTTGGTTACAGGCAAAGCCGATGAGCGTGAGGTCGGGATTGACCAACAGCGCTTGTTTGGCAATGGCTTCTGCCTTGCTGGAGGAGGGTGTGCTGAGTACGAGGGCCTTGGCGGTATCGAAGCCGGCATTTTCGGCAGGGCCGTAGGTGACAAAGCCTTCTGCCACCGCGCCGTACATCTGGCTGGTGAGGTTGTGCACGTTGGCTTCCCGTTCTTCGATAATATACAGCGGGATGCCGCGGCTGACGAGCGCGCGGGCGACCGAGATGCCGGGGTTGTCGTAACCGATGATGATGGCGTGCTCGGACTTTGTATTTTCCGTGAGGGTGGGCAGCTTGGGGAGAGCTTTGGTTTTGGTGGGGAGCGAAGGGCTGCCGCCGAAAATACTGGACCAGGCTTTGACGCGCTCCAGCCCCGAGAACAGGAAGGGGTTGGCCATGATGGAGAGGATGGCACCGGCGAGGATGAGGTCGCGGCCCGCTTCGGGCATCAGTTTAAGCGCGACGCCCAAGCCTGCGAGAATGAAGGAGAATTCTCCGATCTGCGCGAGGCTCACAGAGATGGTGACGGCAGTACCGTGGTTGTGTTTGGCCGAGCGCATGATGAGGTAGGCCGCCAGCGATTTACCAATTACGATAATAAAGAACGTGGCCAAGACGGCGAGCGGTTGCTCAATGAGAACATGTGGGTTGAACAGCATGCCGACCGAGACGAAGAAGAGTACGGCGAATGCGTCGCGGAGCGGCAGAGTTTCTTCCGCAGCTTGGTGGCTGAGGGGGGATTCGGCCAGAATCATACCCGCGAAGAACGCGCCGAGAGCGAAGGAGACGCCGAAGAGTTCGGCGGAACCGAAGGCCACGCCGAGGGCGATGGCGAGGACGGCGAGGCGGAAGAGCTCTCGGGAACCGGTAAGGGCGACGTAGTGCAGGGAGCGGGGGATCATGCGGCGTCCGAACACGTAGAGCATACCGCCGAAGCCGGAGAGCTTGATGACCATGAGCGAGAGGGCGACCATGAGGGGTACGGATTTCTCGCCTTCCGGAAGTTCTCCGCCTAAAGAGGGGGCGAGGACGGGAAGGAGGACGAGGGCGAGCACCATGACGAGATCTTCGACGATCAGCCAGCCGACCGCGATGCGGCCTTGCTCGGTTTCCACCATGTTATGTTCTTGCAGGGCGCGTAGCAGCACTACGGTACTGGCGACCGAGAGGGCAAGGCCGAAGATGAGGCCTGCGCCGATGCTCCAGCCCAGCGCGGTGGCCAAGACCATCCCCATAAGGGTAGCCATGGTGATTTGAGTGACTGCGCCGGGGATAGCGATGGCTTTAACCGCCAAGAGATCGCGCCACGAAAAGTGCAGGCCGACCCCGAACATGAGGAGAATGACGCCGAGTTCGGCCAGTTGGGTGGCGAGGCCTTGGTCGGCGACGTAGCCCGGGGTGAAGGGGCCGATCAGCACGCCTGCCAAGAGGTAGCCCACGAGCGGGGAGAATTTGAGGCGGTGGGCGATGGTACCAAACACAAAGGCCAGTACCAAACCCATAACAATTGTAGAGATAAGGGCGGTATGGTGAATCATTCCCGCAGGATAGCAAAGGATGGGGTGGATGGGGCGGGTTTTTGGCCGAACTGGTGGAATGGGCGCGGGCTATTGTGGTTTTAGGGGAACGGTGAATTAAGCCCCTACGGCCACAGGCCTTTGTAGATAGAGGTTGGGATTTAAAGAAGAGGGCTGAGGAGGCGGGCCATATTTTCGGCCATTTTATAGGGAAGCGGGCGGGCGTGCCATGACTTGAGTTCGAGCGTTTTGCTGTGTTTGAGCCATTGGGCTTCGCGTTGGCCGAGATCTTGGGTAAGTTTGTCATCGTAAAGGATGACGTTGATTTCGCCGTTCAGTTCGAAGGAGCGGAGGTCGATATTGCTGGAGCCGACCATGGTGGCGAGGTTATCGATGGTGAGATATTTGGCGTGGAAGAAGCCGTGCGTGTGCTCGTGGACTTGAACGCCTGCTTTGAGGAGATCGTTATAATATGACTGTTGTGCCAGTTTGACGAGGCGGGAATCGGTATGGGCGGTGGTGAGAAGGTGGACTTCCACCCCCCGTTTAACGGCACTGCGCATGGCATGGAGCAAGGGCTCGGACGGAATGAAGTAAGGTGTTGCGACCATGATGCGGTTACGGGCGTTGTGGATGAGGGTAATGACAAGGTCATCCACACTGGTGCCGGGGTAATCTGGTCCGCTGGGAAGGACCTGTGCGATGGACGTGCCGCGCGGTTTAGTGGGTGGAGTGGGATAGTAAGTGGATTTATCCAGCACTTCCTCGCTTTCGAGGAACCAGTCGGCGCTGAAGATGGCTTGGAGACCTAATACCGCGGGGCCGGTGAGGCGCACCATAAGCTCCTGCTGGTGAGGGGTATCTTGCTTGGTAATGTTTTGGGAACCGGTATATCCGATAAGGCCGTCGATGACGGCGATCTTGCGGTGATTGCGGAGGTCGGCGCGTACAAAGTTGAAGATATTCGTTGTGCGGCGGTTGAGTGGCACGGCGGAATGGACGTGAACGCCGCTTTTGAGGAGGCGGCGGCGGATGGTACGCGGCCAGGACCCGATGGCATCGATAAGCACGCGGCAGGTGACGCCGCGGGCGGAGGCATCGGCCAGTGCATTGGCGACGCGGCGGCCGATGACATCGTTTCTATATATATAGAACAAGAGATGCACATGGTGCTTGGCCGCGGCGATATCTGTGATGAGCTGTTCGTTGAAAGCCTCGTAGTCGTCGATCCACTCGGCATGGTTGCCGCTGGCGGGGGGAAGGGGGAATTGTTTTTGTATATATGTAGCATGCAGGGGCGGGGTGTGTTTGAGGGTGTAGCCGCGTTTGTCGCTGATGGTGTTGATCTTGGAAATGATGGTTTTGAACATTTGCTCCCAGCGCTTGCGGCGTTGTTGGAGCCAGCGGGGTTGGATGGCGCGTCCGAAAATCAGATAGAGAACCAGCCCGACGATCGGTTGAAAGAAGATCAGCATCAGCCATGCCTTGGCGGCGGAGGGGGAGCGGCGGAACGGGACTATAATAAGGGCGGCCAAGCGTATGCCCCACAGCAGGGCCGTGTAGGCGGTGGCGAGTGTGAGGTACTCGGAAGCTTGGGCGAGGAATGCATCCATGATCGGCCTTTCAGCGAAGCTAAGCGGCGAGGCGTGGAAATGTTCCGTGTACGCTTATTCTTTAGATTTCTGTTGCATTGGGCGCTGGGCTTTTTATGATGGGGAGGTACTGATCGTTGCAAGAGACTTCTTTCATAAGGGGAACGATGTATGACTGAGCGTTTTGATGACATGCCAAATCTCCTCGATTTGGAACCTCTCTCGGGCGAGGCCGAAGTTTCGGCTCTCGTTCTCAAGCAACTTCCTCCCGACATGCGTATGAACAGCTTTGGATGCCGGCCGGTGAATTACACCTTTTACATGCGCGAAGCCGGGGCCACTATACGGCGCCCGGTGTTGATTCTGCCTGAAGTTGACCATACGGCGTATTTCCCGATACTCCGTCTGTTCGTTGACTTTTGGCGGCGCAGCCTGCACATCGCTCTGGATTCGGTCGATGTGAGTATCATGGATGTTGAACGGCGAGGGGCGAACAAGCCCATGCTGCTGATCGGTGCCGAGAAGCTTGGCTTTGAAGGGAAGAGATTCCTTTCGGGTCTCTCGCCTTCTGGTTTGCTCTCTTAATATATTAAAAGCCGCCGTCTCCTTTTGGGAGGCGGCGGCTTGTTGCGTTGGGGGGTCAGAAGAGATCCTGAATGAACTTCTGACGCCAGGCGGCACGCAGGCTGTTGAAATTCTCGGTGGGAAGAGTGAAGCTGCCGGGGCCGGTCTGCACGTATTTAGGGAAGTAGCCGTTCAGCGCCTCGGGTGAGCCGACGATAAGTCCATTGATGCGCGTATTCTGTTCCTGTGCCTTCTGCTGGTGGAATGCCAGTATGAAGTTATCGGTACGGGACGAGTCGTCGTCGGTCACTATGTTCAGGGTTGTCTGGCTGGCCGACGGGCTGAAGTCTTTCAGATTGTCTTCCATACACAGGCCGAGGTTGGTGCCTTCCTTGCCGCCGTTGGTTTCGGCTTCTGTATAGAGTTGGGCTGCGATCTGGTTGAGCTGCTCTTTACAGTTGCCGGTGACCAGAGTGACCGGCTTGATGAGAGAGGTCTTGAATGACCCCCAGTAGTTCACTTCGAAGATGATCTCATCGAAGCTGCTTTGCTCTATTATAGAGCCGAGGTCGGTTTGTACGACATCGGCGAAGGCGCTCATCAAATTTTTATGCAGAGTGCCATTGAACGACGAAGAGTGATCGATGGCGGTTCGCACGTGATTGATGCGGCGTTTGAGTGATGGACCGACAGCGTGAGCCGGCGTGCTTAAGTAGGGGGTGGCTAGTACAGCCATGGCACCTGATAAAAAGGCGCGGCGGGAGAGAATGCTGGAGATAGGCATGAAATGTTCCCTTCTGGTTAATCACAGATTGAACGCGGCATGCGCACCCCATGGAGTTTCCTGGAGAGAGTCTTTTTGCAAGAAAACTTGCGATTGCACCTTGCGGTGGGGGAATGAAATTCTATTTAGAGAGAAGTTGTGCAGGTACGTCTGGCTCCGATTAGACTCCTAAAACACCTCTTTAGCAAGTTCGAAGCCATCTTCGGCCAGCTTTTTTTGGAATTTCTCTCCTGTATTTTGAGGGGGTTGCAAGAAAGTTTGAAAAATGTTGCGAAAGAGGTGTTGACAGGGGGAGGGGGTCGGGTTAGAAGCCCAACCGCTGAGGGTGAGGACGAAACGAAAGTCCGAAACGAAAGCCAAGCAGAAGCGAGAGTGACTGCGAGGAAATAAGCCCCCAACGAAGTTCTGTGAAAACCGAATAGGTAGTCAAAAAATCAACATAAACTCCATGCTAGCCGTGTGGTGGTTGCGAAGATCTTTCCGGTCTTCGAGTAACAGCCAGTCACACAGTGTATGGTATACTTGACTTTAAGCCGTAGACGATAACCGACGTAAGTTAGTTAGAATCTGCGCGCAAACAAGGCGAAGACCTGTGGATAACATCCGCAGGCAAGTTTCGAAAGAAATTTTTTGAGAATCGCAAATAGATAAGAGCATACGAAGGATGCCTTGGTTCAAGGAGGCGATGAAGGACGTGATACGCTGCGATAAGCTAAGGGGAGGTGCGAATAACCTTTGATCCTTAGATTTCCGAATGGGGTAACCCACCGCTTAGGCGGTACGTTCAGCTGAATACATAGGCTGATCGAGCGAACGTAGGGAAGTGAAACATCTCAGTACCTACAGGAAAAGACATCAACAGAGATTCCCCTAGTAGTGGCGAGCGAACGGGGAGAAGGCCAGTGACGGCTACAGTAAAAGCGGAACGACCCTGGAAAGGTCGGCCATAGTGGGTGATAGCCCCGTACGCGGTGATTGCTGTAGACGTACTTGAGTAGGGCCGGGCACGTGAAACCCGGTTTGAATATAGGGGGACCATCCTCTAAGCCTAAATACTACCTTGAGACCGATAGTGAACTAGTACCGTGAGGGAAAGGTGAAAAGCACCCCGAAAGGGGGATGAAATAGATCCTGAAATCGTATGCTTACAAGCAGTCGGAGCCCCGCAAGGGGTGACGGCGTACCTTTTGTATAATGGGTCAGCGAGTGATTCTGACGTGCAAGCTTAAGCCGACAGGTGTAGGCGCAGCGAAAGCGAGTCTGAACAGGGCGTTCAGTACGTCGGATTCGACCCGAAACTAGGTGAGCTAACCATGAGCAGGTTGAAGATGGGGTAATACCCATTGGAGGACCGAACCGGTAACCGTTGAAAAGGTTTCGGATGACTTGTGGTTAGGGGTGAAAGGCCAATCAAACCTAGTGATAGCTGGTTCTCCGCGAAAACTATAGAGGTAGTGCCTCGGAATTAAGGCCCAGGGGGGTAGAGCACTGGAAAGGCTAGGGGGACATACCGTCTTACCAAACCTTACCAAACTCCGAATACCCTGAAGCTATGTCCGGGAGACAGACAGTGGGTGCTAACGTCCATTGTCGAGAGGGAAACAACCCAGACCACCATCTAAGGTCCCTAAATATTAGCTAAGTGTATAAGCAGGTGCAGTTGCTTTGACAACCAGGATGTTGGCTTAGAAGCAGCCATCATTCAAAGAAAGCGTAACAGCTCACTGGTCGAGCGACTGTGCGGCGAAAATGTATCGGGGCTAAAGCTAATTACCGAAGTTGTGGACGAATTTTATTCGTGGTAGCGGAGCGTTCCGTAAGCCTGTGAAGGTGTGCTGTGAGGCATGCTGGAGGTATCGGAAGTGAGAATGCTGACTTGAGTAGCGATTAGACGGGTGAGAACCCCGTCCGCCGAATTCCCAAGGGTTCCTGTCCCATGTTAATCAGGGCAGGGTGAGCCGGTTCCTAAGGTGAGGCCGAAAGGCGTAGCCGATGGCAAGCAGGTGAAGATTCCTGCGCTAGTGGTGTGTGACGGATCACATAAATTATCTCGGATTATTGGATTTCTCGGGGTAGTGAAGTGGTTCCAGGAAAGAGCACCCACATTGAGCCGTACCCGAAACCGACACAGGTGGGAAGGTAGAGTATACCAAGGCGTTGAGAGAACTATGGTTAAGGAACTCGGCAAATTGCACGCGTAACTTCGGGATAAGCGTGCCCGGTTGGTGGGCAACCACTGGCCGGGGGCACATAAGAGGGGGTGGCAACTGTTTATCAAAAACACAGGGCTCTGCAAACTCCAAAGAGGAAGTATAGGGTCTGACGCCTGCCCGGTGCTGGAAGGTTAAGAAAAGCTGTTAACGCAGTGGATTGAAGCCCCAGTAAACGGCGGCCGTAACTATAACGGTCCTAAGGTAGCGAAATTCCTTGTCGGGTAAGTTCCGACCCGCATGAATGGCGTAATGATCTCCCCACTGTCTCAACCATAGACTCAGCGAAATAGAATTCCTCGTGAAGATGCGGGGTACCCGCGGCTAGACGGAAAGACCCTATGAACCTTTACTGTAGCTTTACAGTGGGCTTAGGAAATGCTTGTGCAGAATAGGTAGGAGGCGATGAAGCCTGGGCGTCAGCTCAGGTGGAGCCAACTTTGAGATACTACCCTGGCATTTCTTGAGTTCTAACCTCGCACCGAACCGGTGCAGGGACCCTGTATGGTGGGCAGTTTGACTGGGGCGGTCGCCTCCCAAAGAGTAACGGAGGCGCTCGAAGTTCGGCTCAGGACGGTTGGAAACCGTCTCTCGAGTGTAATGGCAAAAGCCGGGCTGACTGCAAGAGGGACACCTCGAGCAGGTGGGAAACCAGGACATAGTGATCCGGTGGTTCCGCATGGAAGGGCCATCGCAAACGGATAAAAGGTACTCTAGGGATAACAGGCTGATCGCATCCAAGCGTCCATAGCGACGATGCGGTTTGGCACCTCGATGTCGACTCATCACATCCTGGGGCTGGAGCAGGTCCCAAGGGTTCGGCTGTTCGCCGATTAAAGTGGTACGTGAGTTGGGTTCAAAACGTCGTGAGACAGTTTGGTCCCTATCTACCGTGGGTGTAGGAGTGTTGAGAAGAGTTGCCCTTAGTACGAGAGGACCGGGGCGAACACACCTCTGGTGTATCTGTTGTGGCGCCAGCCGCATTGCAGAGTAGCTATGTGTGGACGGGATAACCGCTGAAAGCATCTAAGCGGGAAGCCTCCTTCAAAACAAGCACTCCCAATAAGACCGTTGTAGACTACGACGTTGATAGGTTGCGTGTGTAAGTCCAGTAATGGATTGAGCTAAGCAATACTAATGATCTGATTGTTTTGTGATTTACGCTTTGTTTGTGCGTAGATTTTAGCTAACTTTGGTTAAGCTGAAACTTCAATGAAGTCACAAGAATACCATATACTTAAAGTAGACATACTAATTTACTAAAATAGCGTCCGAGATTATGTTGATTTGACCCTTGGTTAGATTGCCTTGCATTAGCAGCAGGGTTCTCTGGTGACCATGGCGGAGGTTTAAAACCCGTTCCCATTCCGAACACGGCCGTGAAGCCCTCCTGCGGCGATGGTACTATGTCTTAAGGCATGGGAGAGTAGCGCGTTGCCAGGGTTTTGCTGCTTATACAGGGCAATCCTATCAAGAATTTGACTACCGCTCACAGAGATTTAGCCCCGAACCATAAATTCGGGGCTTTTTTATTTTCTGCATTTATTTATATCCCTTGCAAAGGGTTTTGCGTTTGGTTGCGTTATAGTGTTGTTGAGTTAATAACAATAAAGGACGCTTTTCTATGTCG
>QFOU01000093.1 GCA_003241595.1 Pseudomonas fluorescens | reverse complement strand
GCGATCGTCAGCCCTATTGTGGATCTGGGGGTTTTCTTCATTGAAGCCATTGCCGCTGCCGCGCAGTATGCGGTAGCCGACGTATTCCTAAAAATGTAGTTGAGGCTTACTTGGCCGGATTGGCTGGGTAGACGCCTGCGATAGTGATGGCCTCGGCATAGAAGGCCAACTCTTCCAGTGCGTTCTTCATGGCGGGGAGGTTGGGGTGGGATTCGGCGTCGATGACGAAATCCGCTGCGCTGAAGTTGCCACCGACCAGATAGCTTTCGAGGCGTGAGAGGTTGATACCGTTAGTGGCAAAGCCTCCGAGTGCTTTATACAGAGCGGCGGGGATATCGCGGACGCGTACTAAAAGTGTGGTTTTGCTCGGGTTTTCGACGGGAGGTAGCCAGCCTTCGCGGCCCAAAAGCAGGAAGCGCGTGGTGTTGTTCGGCTCATCGTTCATGGGAGTTTTCAGGACTTCGAGGCCGTAGGTTTCGGCGGCCAGTGCGCTGGCAAGGGCGGCCAGTGTGGGGTCCTGCCGTTCGGCAACAAGTTTGGTGGAGCCTGCTGTATCGATATAGGGTTCTGGCTTTAAGTTAAGTGATTTCAGTGTTTTAATGCATTGTTGAATGGCTGGTGGCTGGCTATAAACGGTTGAAATATCGCTGATTTTAGCGCCTTTAAGGCCAATAAGGCAGTGGTTGACGGGGAGATAATACTCTCCGACCGCTTTAAGGGTAGAGTGGGGGAGGAGGGCATGGATATCGGAAATGCGCCCCATGGTGCTGTTTTCCACGGGGAGGACGGCGCCATCGCACTCGCCGGATTCAACCTTGGCGATAACGGCGGAGAAGTTTTCGCACGGTACAGCCGTGGCATGCGGGCAGGTTGCCTTAACTGCGATGTGTGCGTAGGCGCCGGCCATACCTTGAAATGCAACCGTTTGCCATTGAGTGGATGGATTTGTGGAGGACCAGGATTCGACGGACGGGCGTTGGGTGTTCATGGCGGTTGTTATGGCATTGGTGGGTTTTGGGGTCAATTTCGATTTAGGATATACTTCGCATAATATATATTATGTAAAATGAATAGTTTGATAAAAATGGCGGATTTGGCCCCTTTTCTAAACGGCGTTTAAATGGGTTTTGCGTTTGAAGATGAGTATTGGATCATGTGTTTCATTCGTGCGCGCATTTGTTTGCTGCTGAAATGAGTCGGTGATGGATGGATGTGCCATCTAATGGAGCTGATATGGAAAACCCGCTGGTTGGCGGGTTTTATGGGAATATGTAAAAAACTTGTTTATTTGGGTTTTCGGGTATCTGGCCCCTGCTCTTAGCCTTCTGATTTTTGAGAGTTAAACAGCATGGCAAGGTTGTTGTTCGTGATGGCGGTGATATCGCGTTCGGTTTGGAACAGGATCTTGGCTGAGGATTGCATGGTGTTATGCAGGAACTTCGGCTGGTTGAAGTGTCCGGAGAAGCCATGCGGTGCCACCAGAGCGCTGCCTGAGGCCAGCAGTAGGCGATCGGTTGGGATGTTGCGGTACAGATGGGCTTGCTGGAAGTTGGGAGCTGTAACTTCGGGGCGCAGAGCCACGTACATATTGAACTTCTTGACCAATGCCGCATCTTCCTCGTTATTGAGGACATCCATCCAGATTAGCGGAGGCAACGCGGGAGCTTGTTCGAGGACCGCTGCCACATGCTGGAGGCTTTGGCGATGGCTGAGAATCACGGGCAGGTTAAAGTCGGCAGCGATGTCCAATTGGATGGCCAGCTGGGCTTTTTGGTTCTCCACTTGATAAGGTGCGAATGGTTCATCGATACCCAGTGGGCCAAGGGCGACCAGTTTGGGATAGGTATTCAGAAGGTTGGTAAGAGCTTCGTCGAGGGCAT